>JALUXN010000248.1 GCA_027018975.1 Mariprofundaceae bacterium
GCGCGGCAGGGCGCGATAGATCTCCACCCGGTCACCATCGCGCAACGGCTGTGACCCCTTCACCAGCTTGGCATAGATACCCAGTTTATTGACGCTGAGATCGATCTCCGGATGCGCCTCCAGCAGACCGCTGGCCTGCACCGCCTCCTCGGCGGTTGTCCCCTCGGCAACATCGAGCGACTCGATAAACTGCGCATGCGGCAGCGCGTAAACCACTGAGATATGCATCAGCTCAGCGCCAGCACGCGCGTCTCGAAAGAGCGCACCATCGATTTACAGGCGGTGGAGAAGATCGGGCTGGCCACCATATCGAGCATCATACTGCGAAACTCAAACTCGATCGAAAAATGGACACGGCAGCGCCCCTCGCCACTCTCTTCAAAGGTCCAGACGCTCTCCAGAAAACGGAACGGCCCCTCGAGCAGACGAATTTCGATCAGTTTCGGACTGATAAAACGATCCACCGTCTGAAAGGCGTGGCGCGAGCCGGCCAGATCGGCGACCAGCTCGGCGGAGAGCTCCCCCTCGGTGCGGCGCAACACCTTGGCATCAGCCACCCAAGGCAGAAACTGCGGATAGGCATCGATATCCATCACCACATCGAACATCGCCTGCGGTGAACAGGCGATGATACGGGTCTCCTCGAAGCTACGCATCGATCAGCGGCGCCCTTCCGACTGGTAGGGATTCTTGCTGGCCGAGAAGGTGAAGCGCACCGGCACACCGGCCAGATCGAACTCGCGCCGGAAGGACTGCTCCAGATAGCGGCGATAGCTGGTTTTCAACCCTTTGGGACGGTTGCAGAAGATCTTGATACTCGGCGGCCGCGTGCCGATCTGGGAGGCATATTTCAGCCGCACCACAGCGCCATGATCACTCGGCGGATGCTGCGCCGCCTGCACCGCCTCCAGCCAGCGATTGAGCGCGCCCGTGCCGATCTCGAAGCGATTGCGTTGTGCCGCCTGCACCGCCTCATTGAGCAGCCGCTTCACCCCTTTGCCATCTTTGGCGGTAATGCGAAACACCGGAATATCGGCAAAGCCGCGCATGCGAAAATCGAGCCGTTCGGCATAGTAGCGCCACGCTTCATCATCGAGCAGGTCGAGCTTATTGACCGCCACCAGCAGCGCACACCCCTCGTCCAGCGCCAGCTGCATCAGCCGCATATCCTGCTCGACCACGCCCTCGCCGCCATCGAGCAGCATCACCGCCACATCGGCGCGCCGGAACGCCTGTACCGCCTTCACCCGCGCCACAAATTCGACAATATCGTTGATGCGCCCATGCTTACGCTGACCAGCCGTATCGACCAATCGCACCACACCATCGCGATAAGGGAGCAGGCTATCGATCGCATCGCGCGTCGTGCCGGCGACACTGCTGACCACCATCCGTTCGCGATGTAGCCAGGCATTGATCAACGTCGATTTGCCGACATTCGGCCGCCCGATCACCGCCACCGAGGCGAGCGGCTCCTCCTGCTCTGCATCATCCAGCTGTTCAACAGGCGGCAACATCGCTTCGATGGTGCGGATGCAGTCGCGGATCCCCGCACCATGCGCCGCTGAAACCGGATGTGGCTCACCCAGACCCAAACTATAAAAATCGATCTCACTGCCGGGCTTTTCAGCTTTATTGACCAGCAACAACAACGGCAGATCATGGCGACGCAGCTGCTCGGCAATACTCGCATCAACCGGTGTCGCCCCGGCCTGCGCATCGCCGACAAAAAGCACCATATCGGCAACCGCCAGCGCCGCTTCCACCTGCGCATCGATCGCCGGCTGCATCACATCATGCGTCCCCTCGCCGATGCCGCCGGTATCGACCAGCATCACCTTGCGCTTACCCAGTGCGCACTCGCTCTCCAGCCGATCGACCGTTACCCCCGGCCGATCGCCGACAATCGCCTTGCGCTTGCCGACCAACCGATTGAACAGTGTCGATTTGCCAACATTGGGGCGGCCGACAATCGCCACCACCGGCAGCCGCTGTGCACTGCAATCCACATGATCACGCTCATCCATCGCGCGACTCAGCGCAGCAGATAGAGCGTGCCGAGGTTATTGCGCAACAACACCCCGTGACGGCTCAACACCGGCTCTCGATCAAAGCGCCCATTCAAGGCGTGCGCACTCTGCAGCGTACCATCAAGGGCGAGTCGGAATACATGACCCAACGCATCGGCCACCCAGATCTTGCCTTGCCAAACCACGGGTGCAGTCAGTTCGCCACTGCTCAACTGCTTTTTCCACAGCGTAGTGCCCTCGACATCCAGCGCGCTCACTGCACCGGAGGCATCGGCAACAATCAGTTCACCATGCGCCATCGCCGGCCGCCCCTTCACCGACAGCCCGCGACGCGCCAACGTCGAACCATCGCGCAGCGAGAGAAAGAATAGCGACCCCTGATAGATCGCCACGGCCAGAATATCTTCATGACTGACAGT
This sequence comes from Mariprofundaceae bacterium, assembly GCA_027018975.1. GTDB lineage: Bacteria > Pseudomonadota > Zetaproteobacteria > Mariprofundales > Mariprofundaceae > Mariprofundus. The sequence goes on from JALUXN010000248.1 coordinate 2,450, forward strand.
CTGCCCGGCAGGCAATACCAACGGCGTCGCCTCCGGCACCTTCAACTCGCTCACCACCGCAGCATCATTGCTAATCAACAGCTGCCGCTTCCAGAGCAGGCTGCCCGTATCGCCCTTGAGCGCAATCACATCACCATTGCTGAACACCGCATAGACACGCCCTTGATAGACCACCGGTGACGGGCTCATATGCATACCCAGTCCGCCCAGACGGCTGGCCGAATAACTCCACACCTTCTTGCCATCGGCATGCAGGCGATAGATCAGATTGTTGGACGTTTGAACAATGAAATCATCCCCGATCGCTACTGGCGCGCCCATCATTGCCGCAGATAGAGGTTGCTGCCAGACAATCTGCTGCCGCTCTGGATCGATGCCATAGAGATTGCCCAGCACATCACCGACAACCACAATCCCGTTGCGCAATCGTAGCGCACCCGATTCGCACGCATATTGCAGCGCCACCCAGCCCAGCTCACGCCCCTGCGCATCGTAGAAGCGGACGCGGCGATCGCGCCCACCAGCCACAATCAGCTCACCATGATCAGTTGTAAACGCTGCCGGCAGGCTGAAGCCGGGCGGAGATGCAGGCTTACGCTGATCGACATCGTGTTGCCACACCAGCTGGATATCGCCCTGCTCAACAAAGGGCACCACAGGCTTCGCCTTGGGCGCATGGTGATGCACCGGCTTCGAAGCACAGGCCGCCAACAGCAGCATCGCCGCACAGCAGGTCAGCCAGCGACAGCCGCGGAAATCAACCATGCGCAGCCAGCATCGATTGAATCTTCTGCTTCAACTGCGGATCGTGCGACGGTGCCGCATCAGCTTTCTTCAGATAGGCCTGTTTATCCGACTCACTCTGCGCCGCCATGGCCAACAGATAAAAACGCAACTGCCGGTAATCTCTACCCACCATGTCAGTCAGCAGGGTGCGCACGGCTGCCTTGTCACCCGCTTCCAGCTTCATCGATGCCAGATCCATCTTCGCCTGCCAGCGCCACTCGCGCATCGCTTTCGGATGCTTCATCACCGCGCGCAGATGCTGCTCGGCATGCTTGCTATCGAGCTTCACCAACAGCATCTCGGCCATCGCCGCATAGCTAGTGGAGGAAAATTCCTGCTTCAAACGTTCCAGCAGCGCCTGCTCTTTGGCCGCATCTTTGCTGTTAATCGCCTGCTGATAGAGCGTTGCTGCCGCGGCCTGCTGACTGCGCTGATGCTCCATCCAGAAGGCTGCTGCAATCAGCACCACCAGCAGTACGACAATGCCTTTAATGATCTGTTTCTGATGATCCAGCACCCACTGCGACCACTGCGCCGAACGCATTTCGCGTTTCAGCTCTTCCATCTCGCCCTGTAGCGGCGCACTCTCTCCGACTGCTGCACCCTTCACCTGATTTGTCATCTCTACCTCACTCTCTCCAATATCCAGACCGTTGCGAGGCGCGCAGCCTAAAAGCCACCCTCTCGCTGTCAATCAACCCCACCATGATATGTCATTCCCGAGCGACTCTATCGGGAATCCATGGACATGGCTGCGCGGATCCCGACACAACCCTTGGGAATGACTATTTTTTCAATGTGATCACCTGTCGCCGTTCCAGAATAATCGACACCACACTCTTCACCAGCGCCGCCATCGGGATAGCGATCACCACACCGAGAATCCCCCACAAACTGCCGAAGATCAGAATCGCCACGATAATCGCCACCGGATGCAGATTGACAATCTCCGAGAAGAGCCACGGCACCACCACATTGGCATCGATCGTCTGCACCACGCCATAAGCGAGCACGGCATAAAAAAACATCTCGTTCCAGCCCCACTGAAAGAGCGACAACAGAATCACCGGCAGCGTCACCACTGCCGCGCCAACAAATGGAATCCAGACCGAAATCCCCGTCAACACCCCCAGCAACAGCGCATACTCATGCCCCATCCACCAATAGACCAACCACATCGAGACGCCGGCCAGAAACGCCTCCCAGAACTTGCCACGGATATAGTTGCCGATCTGCGTATCCAGCTCATGCCAGACCCGCGCCAATAGATTGCGTTCAGCCGGCAAAAACTGGCTCCCCCAATCAATAATCTGCTGCTTATCCTTGAGAAAGAAGAGCACCATCACCGGCACCAGAAACGCATAGACCAGCAGCGTCATCAAGCCCGGAATCGAAGCGATGGAAAAGGAGAGCAGCGAGCTACCCCAAGTCTGCATCTGGCTGGCCACCGCCGCGATCGCCTTCTGCACATAACTGGGATTGATCCAATCCAGATGTTCGCTGCTCACCTGCTGAATCAGTGCGCGGAGCGACTGCACATATTGCGGCACATGAGTCACCAATCGCCCGATCTGTTCGCTCAATACCGGCAACACCGCCAGAATCGTGAACAGCAGCGTCACCAGCACGCCGCCACCCACCAACACAATCGCCAGCGTGCGCGGCAGACGGCATCGCACCAGCAGCGACACCACATCATCGAGCACATAGGCCAGCGCCACCGCTAGGAACACCGGCGCCAACACCCGCCCGAGCAGCATCAGCAGCAGAAAGATCACCAGCAGCGAGGCCAGCAGCATCACCAGCTCCGTGTCGGCCATCCAGCGCCGCAGCCATGGCTTCAGCACGCTGCGCAGCGCCCCTGTTGCCAGCTACGCATCATCTGCCTGAGCTGCAACCGCAGTCGTGCGCGCAGCCCCCACCGCCACCAGCACCACTGCCACCAGTGAGGCAGCCAGATGCACCAGCGCACTGATGCCGTGCCACATGCCGAAGCGTTGGCGCAGCGGGTTCTCCGCCGGCAACGAATCATACGCGCCGATCTGCGCGATCTGCGCCTTAATATCCATAATGATCGGACTGATGCCGTACTCATTGATCATCACCAGCAGCAACAGCGCCAGCAGCAGCGACCAGCGCAGCCGGCCAATCTCCAGCGCTGCTGCCTCATCGCCCCCCTTCTGCATGCGCAGCCAGAAGACCAGTACCGCCGCGGTCAAAAAGATGATGCCGATATTGGCCATGTGAAAGATATCGCCGGCCAGTTTGCCAGCCAGCGTCACCGAACCGGCATGGGCAAAGAGCACGGGCGCCACCACATAACCGGGCACCACCAACAGCGCCAGCATCAGCGCCAGACAGATGCGCACCGAGCCGAGCCGAATCGCGTTTACGCGCATGGACGCAACCCTCCGTCAAACCAATCAGATGTACTCAATCTTCTCAATCTCATACTCCCGCTCGCCGCCGGGCGCCATCACCACAGCCACGTCGCCCTCCTCCTTGCCAATCAGCGCGCGCGCAATCGGCGAGGTGATAGAGACTTTGCCCGCCTCAATATCGGCCTCATCAACACCGACAATCTGATAGGTGATGGCGTTGTCATCATCATCGACCAGCGACACTGTCGCACCGAAGACCACTTTATCCGAGTCGATCGTCGCGGGGTCGATAATCTGCGCCCGCGCTAGACGATCCTCCAGATCCTTGATCTTCGCCTCATTCATGCCCTGATCCTCTTTGGCGGCATGGTATTCGGCATTCTCCGAGAGGTCACCGTGCGCCCGCGCCTCCTCGATCGTGCGGACAATCTGGTGGCGCTTCTCGCCCTTCAGATACTCCAGCGTCTCTTTCAATGCTTCCGCGCCCTTACGGGTCATAGGAACTCGTTCCATGGTTACTCCTTGGTTTTGGGGTGAGGTGTCAGGCGTGAGGGGTAAGGCGGGTGCAGACCAATACGCCTGACGCCTTACCCCTAACCCCCTCACCTCAACTCATGATACTCTTGAATGCTCTTCACCTGGGTGACATCGGAATCGCCGGCAATCGCCCGCGCGGCAGCCAGGCCGCCGGCCATGGTGGTGAAATAGGCGATGCCGCGATCGAGTGTCGATTGGCGGATCGATTTGGAATCCTTGATCGCCTGCTCGCCCTCGGTGGTATTGATAATCAGATCAACCTCATCGTTGAGTAGCCGATCAACAATATGCGGCCGCACCCCCTCGGTCACCTTGGCGACGCACTGCGCCGTCAGCCCCGCATCGCACAACGCCTGATGCGTCCCGCCGGTGGCCAGCAGCTCGAAACCGGCCGCACTCAGCAGCCGCCCCACCTCCACCGCCTCCGGCTTATCGGCATCGCGCACCGAAATAAAGACGCGCCCCGATGCCGGCAGCAATACACCCGCGCCCAGCTGCGCCTTGGAGAAGGCGGCAGTGAAGTGGTCGGCAATGCCCATCACCTCGCCGGTCGATTTCATCTCCGGACTGAGCAGCGGATCGACGCCACGGAACTTCACAAACGGGAAGACCGCCTCTTTCACCGCACGGAAACCGCTCGGCTGCGCAATCTCATCGATCCCCAGCTCATCGAGCGTCTGGCCGGCCATGATGCGTGCGGCGATCTTGGCCAGCGGCCGTCCGGTCGCCTTGGAGACAAACGGCACCGTGCGCGAGGCACGCGGATTGACCTCCAGCACATAGATCGTCTCGCCCTGTACAGCGAACTGGATATTGAGCAGCCCCTTCACCTGCAGCGCCAAGCCGAGCGCCTTGGTCTGACGGCAGACCTCCTCGATAATCGCCGGTGAAATCGAGTGCGGCGGCAGGCAGCAGGCGGAATCACCGGAGTGCACCCCCGCCTCCTCGATATGCTCCATAATGCCACCAATCACCACCCGCGACCCATCGGAGAGCGCATCGACATCCAGCTCGATGGCGCAATTGAGGAAGCGATCGAGCAGCACCGGATGATCGGGCGACGCCTGCACCGCCTCGCGCATGTAGCGCAGCAGCCCCTTCTCATTGTGGACAATCTGCATCGCCCGCCCGCCCAATACATAAGATGGGCGCACCACCACCGGATAACCGATCTCTGCAGCCACAGCCACCGCCTCTTCGGTCGAGCGCGCCGTGCCGTTCTCCGGCTGACGCAGTTTCAGATCATGCAATAGTTGTTGAAAACGCTCGCGATCTTCGGCCAGATCGATCATGTCAGGCGACGTACCGATAATCGGCACACCGGCGGCTTGCAGCGATTCGGCCAGCTTCAGCGGTGTCTGACCGCCGAACTGCACAATCACGCCGGTCGGCTTTTCGACATCAACAATCGCCATCACATCTTCAAAGGTGAGCGACTCGAAATAGAGGCGGTCGGAGGTGTCGTAGTCAGTTGATACTGTCTCCGGATTGCAGTTGACCATGATCGTCTCATAGCCATCTTCGGAGAGGGCGAAGGCGGCATGCACACAGCAGTAGTCGAACTCAATCCCCTGCCCGATCCGGTTCGGCCCGCCGCCGAGCACCATAATCTTCTTCTTATCCGAAGGACGCGCCTCGCACTCCTCTTCGTATGTAGAATAGAGATAGGGCGTATGCGCCTCAAACTCCGCCGCGCAGGTATCGACCCGCTTGAACACCGGCCGCACACCCGCCGCCAGACGCGCCGCGCGCACCGCCGCTTCGTCACAATCGAGCAGTGCCGCCAAGCGCAGATCGGAGAGACCTTCGCGCTTTGCCTGCCGCCAATCCTGCGCCGAGAGGCTCTCCACCGTCCGCCCCGCCAACGCCTGCTCCAGCGCCACCACAGCGGCGATTTCGCGGATAAACCACGGATCGATGCGCGTCACTTCAAACACCTGCGCCTCGCTCCAACCGCAGCGCAGTGCCTCAGCCAGCCACCAGAGGCGATCCTCACCCGGCACCGCCAGCTTCTCCTGCAGAAACTGCTGCGCATCAACATCCTCTGGAACCGTGCGGTCAAAGCCGCATGAGCCGACCTCCAGCCCGCGCAGCGCCTTGCCAAGACTCTCGGTAAAGCTGCGCCCGATCGCCATCACTTCGCCGACCGACTTCATCTGCGTGGTCAAACGCACATCGGCACCGGGGAACTTCTCAAAGGCAAAGCGCGGCAGCTTGGTCACCACATAATCGATCGTCGGCTCAAAAGCCGCCGAGGTGGCGCCGGTAATATCGTTGCGAATCTCATCGAGGGTGTAGCCAATCGCCAGCTTGGCGGCGATCTTGGCGATCGGGAAGCCGGTCGCCTTGGAAGCGAGCGCCGAGGAGCGCGATACGCGCGGATTCATCTCGATCACAATCAACCGCCCATCGACCGGATTGACCGCGAACTGCACATTCGAGCCGCCCGTCTCCACGCCGATCTCGCGCAAAATAGCGATCGAGGCATCGCGCATGCGCTGATACTCCTTGTCGGTCAGGGTCTGCGCCGGCGCGACAGTGATCGAATCGCCGGTATGCACGCCCATCGGATCGAGATTTTCGATCGAGCAGATGATCACGCAGTTGTCCGCCTTGTCGCGCATCACCTCCATCTCATACTCTTTCCAGCCGATGATCGACTCTTCAACCAGAATCTCATCGGTCGGCGACGCATCCAGCCCCGCCGCAGCAATCTGCTCGAACTCCTCCGGATTGTAGGCGATACCGCCGCCGGAGCCGCCGAGGGTGAACGACGGACGGATAATGATCGGATAACCGATCTCCGCCGCCAGTGCCTTCGCCTCATCCATCGAGTGAGCAAAGCCGCCGCGCGCCATCTCCAAGCCCAGATGATCCATCGCCGCCTTGAAGCGCTCACGATCCTCCGCCTTATCGATCGCCTCCGGCTGCGCCCCGATCAGCTGTACATTGAACTGCTCCAGAATACCGTGTTTGTTCAGCGAAAGCGCACAGTTAAGCGCCGTCTGCCCGCCCATCGTCGGCAGAATCGCATCCGGCCGCTCCTTCTCGATGATTTTCGCCACCACCTGCCAGGTCACCGGCTCGATGTAGGTCGCATCGGCAAACTCGGGGTCGGTCATGATCGTCGCCGGATTGGAGTTGACCAGAATC
>JALUXN010000249.1 GCA_027018975.1 Mariprofundaceae bacterium
CGCCAGCGCCACGAGGAAGAAGATCACCAGCAGGAAGAGCAGGCGGGTGCGCGGGCTGATCACATCGTGGGCGATGGTGCCGACGCTCTTGCCCTGGTGGCGGATGGAGAGGACTAGGGCGGAGAAGTCATGTACCGCGCCGACCAGCAGGGTGCCGAAGACCACCCAGCAGAGCGCCGGCACCCAGCCCCAGATGACAGCAATGGCCGGCCCCAGCATCGGTGCGAGGCCGGCGATGGAGGCGAAGTGGTGGCCGAAGAGGACATATTTGTTGGTCGGCACATAATCGACGCCGTCGCGCAGAGTGTGCGCCGGGGTTGGCTCCGTATCGCTGAGGGCAAAGATCTTTTTGGCCAGCACGCCCTTGGCGTAGAGGCGGAAGAAGAGCATGTAGAGACAGAGTACAGTGACAGCCATGACGACTGGAGACATCGGTATCCTCCAATATGGATAAGATGCCGGCTACGCTACGGATTTGCACCCCGCCGACAAGTTGGTGGCGACTATGCTGCAGGATCGTTGTATGAAAATTGTTTACAGTCCTTGAGAAAAATCGATCACGTCATCCCCGAGCGCTTTTATCGGGGATCCATTGCGGCGCGGCAATGGAGGTTTTTTGATGTGCTTGTGTGGTTCGGTTTACGCCGGATAGGGGAGCGGGTCTTGCAGACCGATCGATTCAAAGCCGCGGCGGCGGTAAAAGCAGGAGTCGCAGTGGCCGCAGGGCATGCCGTCGGGCAGCGGGTCATAGCAGGAGCGGGTGAGGCCGTAGTCGAGTCCCAGCTCGGTGCCGAGTTCGATGATTTCGGACTTGTTCAGGGTCAGGAGCGGTGCGGCGATGGAGAGCCGGTTGCCCTCGCTGCCGAGTTTGGTGCCGAGGGTGGCGACCTGCTCGAAGGCGTCGAGGAAGGCGGGGCGGCAGTCGGGATAGCCGGAGTAATCGACGACATTGGCGCCAATCACCAGGGTTGATGCGCCAACGCTCTCAGCCAGTGCTGTGGCGATGGAGAGAAAAATGAGATTGCGAGCCGGCACGTAGGTGTCGGGAATACCGGCATCATCGGCGCGGTCTTTGGGGACATCAATATCGTCGGTGAGTGCTGAGGCGCCGATGCTGCGCAGGTCAACGGGGATCTGGTGGTGGGCGACCACGCCGATCGCTTGGGCGACGGCGGCGGATGCCTGCAGTTCGACGCGGTGACGCTGGCCGTAATCGAAGGCGATGGAGTGGCACTGCCACTGCTGCTGGCGCACCGCCCATGCCAGTGCGGTGCTGGAGTCGAGGCCGCCGGAGAGCAGGACGACGGCGCGGCGTGGTGACGGCTCGCTCATACGCCTTCCGCCTCGGCGCCCCAGATGGTTTTATGCAGCTGCATCTGGATGCGCACCGGCAGGTTGTCGCGCAGTGCCCAGCTGCACAGTTCGCTGGCGGCCAGTTCGCCCCAGACCGGCGAGAGCAGCACCGGCACGTCACTGCGCCCCAGCTGATAACGATCGATGATCGATTTGGCCCACTGGTAGTCGGCTGCATCGCCCAGTACCAGCTTGATCTCGTCGCCACTGCGCAGGTTGTTGAGGTTTTCCATGTGGTTTTTGTCGGCTTCGCCGCTGCCGGGTGTTTTGAGGTCAATGATGCGGCGCACGCCTGCGGGGAGATGGGTCACGCTGTAGGCGCCGGAGGTTTCGACCTGCACGATGGCGTTACACTGGAGTAGCTGCTCCAGCAGTGTGACAGCATGCCGCTGCGCCAATGGTTCGCCGCCGGTGAGGAGGATGAGGGGGCGCTGCGCAGCGCGGACTTGTTGCATGATGGTGTCGATCGGGATCAGCTGGCCGCTATCGGTGGGGATCGCCTTGGGCGTGTCGCAGTAGCGGCAGCGCAGCGGGCAGCCAGCCAGTCTGATCAGGGTGCAGGGCATGCCGGCCAGCGTCGTTTCCCCCTGAATACTGTCGTAGATTTCATAGATGCGGAGCGCGGGCGAGGTTATGACTTCGGCTCCGGATTCGGCTGTGGCGCGGCGGCGGGTTGATGTGTCGGCTGCGGGTGCTGTTTCTGCAGGCGCGACAGCGCTTCACGTGCCAAGCCGGCGCTGTTGGCATCGGGGTGGTCATGCATGAGGCGTTGATAGGCAGTGGTTGCCATCGGCCAGTTGCTCAGTGATTCGGCGATCTGGCCGAGCTTGAGCAGTGCGGCGGCATGTTTGACGCTCTTCGGATAGTGGTCGGCGACATATTTGAATGCGTTCAAGGCGGCATCGGCAAGCCCTTGGGCGTAACGGGTCTCACCCAGCCAGTACCATGCCTGATCGACATATTGACCCTGCGGGTAGTGATCGAGAAAGGCATTAAAGGCTTTGCCGGCCTCTTCAAAGCGGCCGCTTTTCAGCGCCAAGTAGGCTGAGGAGTAGGCGTTCTTCTCGGCCTGCGCGCGTGCTGCGTTGTCGATTTTTACAGCGGGCGGGGCGACAGTAGTAGCTGTTGGCGAGCTGGGTGTCGGGGGTGCAGCCTTGGCAGGGGCGCTGGCGGCATGTGTCGTCGCTGGCGCGGTGGGGCGGCGTGCGGCTTCTGATGTTTGAGGCGCTACGCTGCGCGGTGCGGCATGCGCTCGTTTTTTGCCGTGCAGTTTTTCGATGCGTTGGGAGATGGCGCGGATTTGGGCTTGCTGTAGGCGGTTCTTTTTGACCAGATCGACGATCTGTTGCTGCAGGGTGTCGATGGTGTAGCGCTGTTTGGCGAGGTCGGCGCGGAACTGTTGCTGCTGTTTGCCAAGCTGCTGGATCGATTGATGGATGACCGGCTTGTCGTTGCTCCATTGCGGTTGCGGTGCTTCCTCTTTCTTGGCGCAGCCGGCTATAAATAGCAGCGACAAGAAAAGGACGGCCGCAGGTTGTGCCCGCAGCCGTCCTTGCATGGCGAATGTTGTTGTATTAGCGGGTGACAATGTCACCGCGACGGTTCTGTGCCCAGCAGGCTTCACCGGTACCACGGCAGACAGGGCGCTCTTCACCGAATGAGACAGTATCAATGCGGCTGGCATCTACACCGTGGGATACGAGGAAGTTACGCACGCTGTCGGCACGGCGCTGACCTAAGGCGAGGTTATACTCGCGGCTGCCACGCTCATCGCAGTTGCCCTCAACGGTGACTTTAATGCTCGGATCGCTCTTCAGCCAAGTGGCGTAGTCGCTCAGTGTGGCGCGTGCTGCGGCATCGAGATCAGAGACATCAAAGGCGAAATAGACTGCGCTGGCAGATGGCTTTGGAACAGTTACTGGTGCAGGTGCAACGGGAGTGACCGTTTGCTCAGTCTGTGTGGTCTGTTGAGATGTTGTGTCCGTTTTTTGCGCGCTGCTGTCTTCCTCGGCCTTCTTTGAGCAGCCAGCGAATAGCAGGCCGGCTGATACCATGGCGATCAGCATGAAATGTTTTTTTGAACGAATATCCATAAAATAGTCTCCCTTTGAAAATTGCATCAAAATTAGGCTCGCATGGTGACACGGAATCGTGAGCAGTCAATGTTCGATTTTTGGTGACTCTTGAGTAACAAAATGGGGAGGCTACCATTTTGTTGCTCAATCGTTGGGTGTTTGCAATGCGACCTGAGTCGCTATTCAGCTCCTTCCACGCTTTGCCCGCTAGCTGCGTTGAACATGCTCATGTGCAACAGCACACTGCGCGTGTTTGCCTTGCTATCGAACATATCATGGGCGATCTGGATAGTTACCTCAAGAGCTACGATTATTGCATCGTGTTTACACTGCTTTCGTGTCGTCGGGCGTGGGTGTGGTGGTTTGATCCAGCTGGCTGAGTGCATTCATGCGTTGAATGATGGGCAGGAGACTATTCATTCGGCGGCGATCCAGATGCAGGCGCAGCCGGGGCAGCTGCGCGTAGCAGGCGTCGTCGGACTTTGGCCAGCCGAATACCTGTTCGATACTCCCTTTGCAGAGTAGATCCGAGAACTCGGCATTCAGCCGTGCCAGTGCCTCGTGGCTTAGTGCTCTGTGCATGCGTAACAGGATGCAGCTGCCGACGTAGCGGAAGCTGTGGTAGTTGTAGTAGAAGTCACGAATGTGGGTGACGGCGGCCTCGATGCTGTCGGTATGGAAGAGCAGTTGTTGATCATCTGCATCAATCAGTCCGTCGCGCACCAGTCGGCGTACCCATGAGTGCAGGAACGGCCCCCAGTAGTCGTCGCCGGGTGCCTCCAAGAGTACCACGGGCAGGGGCGGGTTGCGGCCGGTCTGCAGGAGAGTGAGCGTCTCGAAGGCTTCATCCAGGGTGCCGAAGCCGCCGGGGGTGAGCACCACGGCGCTACTCTCTTTGAGAAAGAAGAGTTTGCGGGTGAAGAAGTATTGGCAATAGAAGTGGCGCGGTGAACCCACCATGATCGGATTGGGCTGCTGCTCCATGGGCAGGTTGATATTGATGGCGAAGGAGTGGCGTTCACCGGCGCCCTCGTTGGCGGCCTGCATCATACCGCCACCACCACCGGTGATAATCATGAAACCGGCCTCACGCAGCGCCTCGGCACAACTGCGTGCCTGCTGGTAGCGCGGGTCATCGGCGCTGGTGCGAGCTGAGCCGAAGATCGAAACCTTGCGGGTCTCATGGTAGGGGGCGAACACCTCCAATCCTTGGCGCAGTTCGCGCATCACTTTGGCGACCATCTTGATGTCCGCCCGTTCATAGTCGCCGAGCGCCAGTGTGAGCGCTTCACGGATTAACGTTTCTTGATGCGGGGTGGGGGGTGCCAGCTGTGAGATCAGCTGTTCGATCTGCTGTTGTGTGGGTGGTGCGCCGTTCACTGTGGTGCGGGCGCGGATATGACAACATCGATACGGCGATTCATCTCCCGTCCTTGGGCGAACTCATTGCTGGCAATCGGGCGTACTTCACCGTAACCGAGCGCCTTGAGGTGTGTGGGTTGGGCGCCGTGCGCAATCAAATAGTCGCGTACCGCCTCTGCGCGGCGTAGTGAGAGGATCTGGTTGGCGCGCACCTCGCCCCGGTCGTCGGTATGCCCTTCGATGCGGAAGGTGCGATCCTGATAGAGATCCATCGCGGCTTTGAGCTGCTCCAGCATGGGGAAAAATTCTTCTTCGACCGTGCTGCGGCCGGAGTTGAATTTGAGTGCCGTCAGGCGAATCAGGATCGAACCGTCGAGATTGACGAGGATTTTGACCTGGTGTTGTTTGAAAAGCTGCCGCAGCTTCTCTTGTCGTTTTTTCTCGAAGGTCTCCCGCTCCAGTTTCGCTTGGAAGGCGCCTTTGAGGGAGGAGACTTGCTGCTGTTGGGTTGCTTTGATGCGGGCGATTTCTGCTCGTAGTTGCTGCTGATACTCTGCTTTGAGACGCGTCAAGTCACGTTGATGCGCGGCGCGTTCGGCGGTGAGCTTGGTGATGGCCTTCAAGATGCTGGCTTCGCTGATGTCGGCCAACATCGGTGTGCTGGCTGTCGGCAGGTCAAGGTGCTCGGCCAGTGCTGTTTTGAAACGGCGATCGTGCAGGATCAATGTTTCGTAGCTGCTGCTCTTTTTGCGATATGCCTTGATATTGCCGGTGACATGTTTGGCTTCGCGTGCGAGGTAGAGGGCTAGGGCGGGGTGTTCGGGCAGGGTGTCGCTGATGCCGTCGATATAGTTGGTGATTTCACTCTGTTTGGCCTGTGCGGCACTGTAGATCTGCGGCGTATACATTTTTGCTCCAGCATGGGCAGCGTGATGGAGGGCAATGGCTGTCAGCTCGCTCAACGGCGGCAAGGTCTGTTTTAATACTAATAGGTAGAGATCGCTGGCTTTAGCCGCTTGTTGGGTTGCGTTGTTCATCTGCCCTGTTTCATAGGCGGTGATGGTGCGCGCGAAGGCGGTGGCAGCCTGTTGGAGTGATGTTTTGGGGGGTACACCGTCCAGTTGTACCCCTGCGGATTCGATGATCAGTGTGTTGTCGGTGGCATCTTGGCGCTGTTGAATCAGTCTGGCATAGCGTTTCTGGAAGCCGCTGGCGGTCTGTTTTGCCTCGCTCAGTGTGGCGCGTATTTGTTTCAGATTGGCTCTGTTTTTGGTGTCAGCACTACTGTTTTCTGCCGATTGCTCTGCCTTGCGTGCGGCAGATAGCAGTGCTACTGCTCGCGCAGTTGTAGCGGGGGCAAATTGCGCGGCATCACTGGCTTGAAAGCGCGCCACTTTTTCTGCAAGCAGGTCAAGGCTGACACTGCTGGCGCAGCTGATGCCGGGCACAGCCAGCATGAGCATAGCCCAGAGCAGTGCGTTCATGAAAAAAGTGCTCATTTCCGAGGGTTGCATCGGCAATCCACGCAGTAACGTATCCCCGATAGAGGTGCTCGTTGTTTCTAACGGCATGCGAGCGATGTTCATGTGATTGCTTTGGGCGACATCGTCGGTGTTGAGTGTGTGTCGGACAAACATCTCAGGCCAGATCGAGCATGCGCTGCAGGGCAACGCGGCTCCAATGCTGCTGTGCTGCCGGCACCTTGATCTGGTGGCTCATGTCGCCATCGCGGATGGCGATCAGGGCGGCGTAGAGCTGCTGGGGATCGGTGCGATACATGGTCGAGCACATGCAGACCATGGGCGAGAGGAACCAGATCGGCTTGTCGGGGAACTGTTCGCGCAGCCGGTTGACGAGGTTGAGCTCGGTGGCGATGGCGAAGGTTTGCCCCGGCGCGGCTTCACTGACGTGACGGATGATCATCTCGGTGGAGCCGACAAAGTCGGAGACTTCGCACACTGCGCGGGCACATTCCGGATGGGCGAGGATTTCGATACCGGGGTGGTTGCGACGCATGGTTTCGGCATGCTCCGGTTTGAAGAGCTGGTGTACTGAGCAGAAGCCCTTCCAGAGAATCAGCCGCGCGGCACGGATCGTCTCGGGCGTGTTGCCGCCGAGTGGCAGGTTGGGATCCCAGATGATCATGGCATCGTCTGCGATACCCATCGCCACGGCGGTGTTTTCGCCCAAGTGTTGATCGGGGAAAAAGAGGATCTTTTCGCGCTGTTGCCAGCTCCATGTCATCACTCTGGCGGCGTTGCCGGAGGTGCAGACGATGCCGCCATGTTCGCCGGTGAAGGATTTGAGCGCGGCGGTGGAGTTGATATAGGTGACGGGGATGACGCTCTGATCCGGGTCGATCACCGTGCCCAGCTCCTGCCAGCAGCGCTGCACCTGTTCATCATCGGCCATGTCGGCCATGGAGCAACCGGCTGCCAGATCGGGCAGAATCACGGCTTGGTCATCATCTGTGAGGATATCAGCGGTTTCGGCCATGAAGTGAACGCCGCAGAAGATGATATAGGGTGCGTCGGTTTCGGCGGCGCGCTGCGAGAGTTTCAGTGAATCGCCAGTGACATCGGCAAATTGAAACACCTCTTCACGCTGATAGTGGTGGCCAAGGATTAGCACCTGTTCGCCCAGTTCACGTCGTAATGTATGGATCTGTTGAATGATATCTTGTTCGGGTGTGTCGTAAAGCTGCTCCAGCAGCGCCTCTGCATTCATAAGCCAAACTGTCGGGCGCACCTTTCGCCTTGTCAATCCGCAACTGAATTGCTCTTTGGTCAGATGTGTGAAAATGATCTTCTACAGTGTGATTGATGCGGAAATGGTTCGCTGGTTGTTACATCGATGACAATGGCAGCTATCAGCTGCGAAGTTCGGCAACCTAATTTTCGCACCTGCGTCCGATTAACCACCGGCGCGACCATAGCGTGACTAAAAAGAAAAAGGACTCACAACCCAGGTCATAAGTTCTTGACTTATATGGCTCTCCCTGAGGATCATCAAACCAGTTGCGATAACAGTGTTTTGGCCGGTACGATCATCGGTTGTTTCAGCTCGAAGATGTTTTTATCCACAAATGGCGCATCCATAGCCACTTGAAAGCGATGTTCTACTTTGATCTGTTTTGCAAACATCTCGAGCGCACCGGATAGGGGCTGATGTATGGAGCTTTTTACCTCGACGATAAACCACGGCTCACCATCCTTGGCAACTAGGAAATCGACCTCTCGCTTCTCCTTGTCTCGGATAAAGAACAGTCCGTAATCCCCCAATCCTGTGTCTGTCCAGTAGTGAACAGCCTTCAGCAGGTGGGAGGCGATGAAGTTTTCATTCCTCGCGCCAATATCGGCGCATTGCGACCAGTCCCAGAGGTAGTATTTGGGCTCCTTTAACAGCGATCGCGTGATATTTTTTGTCCACGGGCGAATGGGGTAGCAGTAGTACAACGACTCCAGAATAGTTAGCCAGCGCCGGACGGTGTCCACCGAGACGCGCAGCTTTTTGGCTAAACTGCTGTAGCTGGTGAGTTGACCTGCCTGATGCCTGAGCAGCAGCGCCAGCATCTCGATCTGCCCCAGCCCCACAACCTTGGTTAGTTCGCGGACATCCTCCTGCAACACTTGTTGCAACCGCAAGCGGCTCCAACGGTTGTAAAAACGGCGATCCCGCTTGAGGTAGGGTTCAGGAAATCCGCCCCAGGTCAACAGCGCATCAAAATCGTCATCATTGATCTGTTGCGGCATCCGAATCTCGCGATGATCATCGACCTGCGCTGCCCCAATCACTTCAGCCACCGAAAGAGGATGCAGACGATAGTGAAAATAGCGCCCCATCAAGCTGTCGCCGCCTTTTTTGTAGATATCCATTCGGGCGCTACCCGTGATGAGTAGGTGGCATTGACTGTGATAGCGGTCGTAGAACCCTTTGATCAATGACTTCCATTTGGGGAATTTGTGGATCTCATCGAAGATAATCAGCGGAGTGGCGTCACGCAGTTGATCTAGGCCGGTAGCGCGTGCAATTGCCTGGCCACCCTGCAAGATAAGTTCTCGATCATCAAAATCATCCCAGTTGAGGTAGAAGGTTTCCCCTTCTCCGCCAAACAGTGATCGGGATAGTGTGGTTTTGCCCACCTGTCGCGCTCCCGAAAGTAAAATCATTTGGTGATGCGACGAAAAATGGGAGATAAGGGTGGTTTTGTAGCTTCTTTCCATATGGCTAATGTATTGGCAATCGTAAAATAGTCAAGTCTATTATTCTATAATGCGTAAAATAGTCAGGATGCATTCATGGTTTAAGCCCAACGTGAGCAGTTCCAGCATGCGACTGAATAGCG
>JALUXN010000250.1 GCA_027018975.1 Mariprofundaceae bacterium
GGCGTGAGTCTGATGACCGTCTGGCAGAGCGAGCTGGCACAGAATGAAGCGCTCTATGCGGCGATGAAGCAGGTGGCGGCCGATGACACCTTTGCCGAACTGACCGAGGAGCAGCAGCAGGTGGTGCGCCACGCGCTGCGCGACTTCCGCCTCTCCGGTGCGGAGCTGAGCGGCGATGCGCGCGAGCGTTACAAAGCGATCATGCTGAAGAGCTCCGAACTCTCAACCCGCTTCAGCCAACATGTGCTCGACGCCACCCGCGCCTTTTCGCTCCATTTAACGACACCGGAGGAGGTCGCCGGTCTGCCCGAATCGGTGCTCGCCGCCGCCAAACAGCGGGCGGAAGCCGCCGATAAAGATGGCTGGCTGATCACCCTCGATGCTCCCGCATACATCCCCTTCATGCAGTTTGCCGAGAACCGCGCCCTGCGCGAGCAGTGTTACCGCGCCTATGTCACCCGCGCCAGCAGTGGCGAGTTGGACAACACGCCGCTGATCGATGAGCTGCTCGCCCTGCGCCAAGAGGCGGCAGCGCTGCTCGACTTCCCCGACTACGCCAGCTACTCGCTGGCCACCAAGATGGCCGGACGGGTGGATGAGGTGACCGACTTTTTGCGCGAGCTGGCCGCCAAATCGAAGCCGATGGCCGAGGCGGAGGTGGCCGAGCTGCGTCAGTTCGCCGCCGATGAACTGGGGCTGGATGATCTGCAAGCGTGGGACATCGCCTTCGCCTCCGAAAAGCTGCGCGTGAAAACCTATGCCATTTCGCAGGAGGAGCTGAAACCTTACTTCCCGGAGACGGCGGTGATCGGCGGCCTCTTCGCGCTGGTCGAGAAGCTCTACGGCATCACCATCCGCGAACGGGAGGATGTGCCGAAGTGGCATGCCGATGTGCGCTATTTTGAGATCTGGGAGGGAGAGGCGCAGATCGCCGCCTTCTATCTCGATCCGTATGCCCGCGCCCACAAGCGCGGCGGCGCGTGGATGGATGAGTGCATCACCCGCTGGCGGCGGCCGGATGGTCAGCTGCAGTTGCCCGTCGCCTATCTGGTCTGCAATTTCGATGCGCCGATCGGCGATCGCCCCGCCCTCTGGACGCACGATGAGGTGACCACCCTCTTCCACGAGTTCGGCCACGGTCTGCACCATATGTTGACCGAGGTGTGCGAGCTGAGTGTCTCCGGCATCCGCGGCGTGCCGTGGGATGCGGTCGAGCTGCCGAGCCAGTTTATGGAGAATTTCTGCTGGGAGCGCGCAGTCGTCGATCTCTTCGCCCGCCACTATGAGAGCGGCGAAGCGCTGCCCGATGCGCTGTTTGAGCGCATGCTGGCAGCCAAAAACTTCCAGTCCGGCCTGCAGATGCTGCGCCAGATCGAGTTCGCCCTCTTCGATATGCGCCTGCACAGCGACTACGACCCGGCCACTCGCGATGTGCAGGGACTGCTCGATGCCGTACGCCGCGAAGTGGCCGTCTTGACGCCGCCGGATTTCAACCGCTTCCAGAACAGCTTCTCCCACATCTTCGCCGGCGGCTACGCGGCGGGCTACTTCTCCTACAAATGGGCAGAACTGCTCTCCGCCGACGCCTTCGCCGCCTTCGAGGAGGAGGGCATCTTGAACCGCGACACCGCCGCCCGTTTCCGCCACACCCTGCTCAGCATCGGCGGCAGCCGCGACCTGATGCAAGCCTACGAATCCTTCCGCGGCCGCAAACCCACCGTTGACGCCCTACTACGCCACAGCGGACTGCTCGACACCCCAACAACGCAATCCAAATAGGAGGATCCCATGTCGCATATCACCACCATACTCGAGGAGAATCGAACCTTTCCGCCGCCAGCCGGTGTGCGCGGCAATATCGCTTCGCTGGATGAATATCATGCACTCTGCGCACGTTTCCAGACGGAGCCGGAAGCGACCTGGCGGGAGCTGGCGGAGGCGCAGTTGCGCTGGGATCAACCCTTCACGCGCGTGCTCAACCGCGAACGCGCGCCCTTCTTCCGCTGGTTTGAAGATGGCCGGCTTAATCTCTCGGTCAACTGCCTCGACCGCCATGTCGAAGATGGGCTGGGTGAGCGCACCGCCATCATCTGGGAGGGTGAGGCGGGCGAGGTGCGTCATATCAGTTACAGCCAGCTGCTCGCCGATGTCTGCCGCGCCGCCAATGCACTCAAGCGGCTGGGTATTGAGGCCGGCGATCGGGTAATTATCTACATGCCGATGATTCCCGAAGCGGCGGTCGCCATGCTCGCCTGTAGCCGCATCGGCGCGATCCATTCGGTGGTTTTCGGCGCCTTTTCGCCGCAAGCGCTGCGCGACCGCATCGAAGATACCGGCGCCCGGCTGGTGATCACGGCCGATGGCGGTGCGCGGCGCGGCGGCATCCATGCGCTCAAGCCGAATGTCGATACGGCGTTGCAGCAGGGGTGTCAGACGGTCGAACACGTCCTCACTGTGCGCCACGCCGACAATCCGATCGACACCGATCCGGCACGCGACATCGACTGGCACACCGCGCTGGCGGCGGAGTCGGATAAGTGCGAGCCGCTGATGGTCGAGTCGGAACATCCGCTCTTTATCCTCTACACCTCCGGTTCCACCGGCAAACCGAAGGGCATCCTGCACACCACCGCCGGCTACCTGCTGTGGGCGAAGCTGACCATGCAGTGGAGCTTCGATTTCCAGCCTGCGCGCGATATTTTCTGGTGCACCGCCGATGTCGGCTGGATCACCGGCCACACCTATTCAGTCTATGGCCCGCTCGCCTGCGGCGGTACGACCGTGATGTACGAAGGGGTGCCGACCTACCCCGATGCCGGCCGACTGTGGAAAATCTGCGCCGACCACCGCATCACCCTCTTCTACACCGCACCGACCGCCATCCGCGCTCTGATCAAGGCAGGCGACCAGTGGCCGAACCGACACGATCTCTCCAGCCTGCGCCTGCTCGGCACGGTCGGCGAGCCGATCAATCCCGAGGCGTGGATCTGGTACCACACCGTCATCGGCAAGGAGCGCTGCCCGATTGTCGATACCTGGTGGCAGACCGAAACCGGCGGCCACATGATCGCGCCGCTCCCCTTCGCCACGCCGACCAAACCGGGCTCCGCCACCCTGCCGCTGCCCGGCATCGATGCCGCCGTGGTCGATGAACATGGCGACGAAGTGACCGAGGGCGGCGGCCTGCTGGTGCTGCGCCAGCCCTTCCCCTCCATGCTGCGCGGCATCTGGGGCGATGATCAGCGCTATATCGACACCTACTGGCACAAGTTCGACGGAAAATACTACTTCGCCGGCGACGGCGCGCGCCGCGATGCGGATGGCTATTTCTGGATCATGGGACGCGTCGATGATGTGCTCAACGTCTCCGGCCACCGTTTGGGCACCATGGAGATCGAGTCGGCACTGGTCTCCCACCCCGCTGTCGCTGAAGCGGCGGTGGTCGGGCGACCCGATGAGATCAAGGGCGAGGCGATCTGCGCCTTCGTGGTGCTCAAACAGGATGCCGACGCACAGCTGGCCGATACCCTGCGCCAACATGTGAGCCAGGAAATCGGCGCCATCGCCAAGCCGGACGACATCCGCTTCGCCGACAGCCTGCCCAAGACCCGCTCCGGCAAAATCATGCGCCGCCTGCTACGCGACATCGCCGCCGGCCGTGAGATCACCTCCGACACCTCCACCCTCGAGGATCAGCAGGTGGTCGCCCAGCTGCAGCAGAACCGTGCCTGATAGACCGGAGCGGTTGATGCGTATCTGGATGATCGCGTCATCCCCGAGCGGCTCTATCGGGGAGCTGATCTGACTGGTATCCACCCCCTACGCCACCTGACCGGCATGCGCCCGGCCGCCCGCTGGTATCTGGCTGCAGCAGTCGGCATGATCCTGCTGGCTGGCGCCCTCTTCCTCTCCATGCAGATGCAGGCACAACAGCAGGCGCAGCGTGCCATTCAGGCGTGGGGAGCGCGCGCCGGCATCGCAATCGGCAGCATCCACTACCAACTGCTGCACAATGGCCTGACCCTGCGAGATCTGCGCATGGTGCAGGGGGGCGACCTGCTGCGCATCGATCAGATGCGCCTATCAGCCGATCCGCAACAGTTCGGCGGCGATACCCCTCACTTCGGCGCGCTGGAGATCAACGGCCTGCATATCGAGCTGCACCACCTGGATCAGTGGCCGCAAAACCCGCCCTTCCGCCAACTATGGGAGGCAACCAGCAATTTGAAGATCCGCAACGGATCGCTAACCCTGCATCTACACAACACTAAGCAGCCGGCGTGGCAGATCGATCAAATAACACTGCAACAACAGGCCTATGGCTCCGGCCGCGACCTGCACGCCACACTGCGCACGGCAGCCGGCAGGGTGAGATTGCATATCACCCGCAGCACCGAAGGCAGCCAGATCAAATGGCAGGGCAAGACAAGCTGGCAACATCTACGTGCTGCCACGCTCGCCACCGCAATCGGGCTACAGCCACGCCACGGCACACTCGATGGAGCGCTCGACTGGCTCTACTACCAGCATCGCGCGACAACAAACAGTCCCGCCACGACAACCGCCCTCCCCCCGCTCCTCCCTCCGCTGACGCTGCAGGGCACACTGCTGCTGCACGACCACAGCAACCAGCAACCCGGCCGCCACCGCCTGCAGTGGCAAGCGCAACGCATCATCACACCAGCGCCCCAGCCGACAGCGCAGTGGCAGCTACAACTGGCCGCCCACGACTGGCCGCTCGCCCCCTGGCGCGATGCCCTACCCATGATCGCCGGTCGCCGGCTCCTCACCGGACTCTTCAGCGGCCAAGTGAGCGCCGCGCAACAGCATGGCACATGGCACGCCAGCAGCGCCAAAGGGCAGCTACAGGATGTAACACTCGCCGGCACCAACGAGAAGCAGCAGCCGGCCTGGTACTGGCGTGACATTCGCTATCAACAGGCCAGCTTCGAGCAACGCAAGCGTCGCCTGCACTTGGCTCGCGTCACACTCACCGATTCCCGTATCGCCCTGCAGTTACAGCCGCCCGGCGACCCGCGCTCTGCTCAACCGATAGCACCCACGCAACCGTGGCAGCTCAATATCGACCAGATCGACAACCACAACATGATGCTGGCGCTGGCCACGCACTACGGACAGCTGCGCATCACCGCACTCGATGGCAGCGGCCGCTATCCAGCCGGCCAACCGCTCTCCTTCCAACTGCAGCACAGCAGCACTGCGGCAGAGCAGCCTGCACCAGCGTGGCGTCTAAAGGGGCAGATCGCGCGCCCCGACGCGGCCAGCTCAGCAACAAAACAGCGCCCTGCCACCCGTATCTATCTCCACAGCAAGAGGCTGCCGCTGCTGCGCCTACGTCCGCTGTTGCCGGTGCACCATCAGGAGAACCCCGTCAACATCAGCGGCACAGCCGATATCGATACGCTGCTCACTCTCGATCAACACGCACAGGACAAAGAGAACAAAGCAGATCAGACAATACCAAGCAATCGCTGGCATCTGATGGGGCATGCCGAACTACGCCAGCTGCAGATCAGCCATGCAGGCAGCTATTGGCAAGCCGACCGCCTGCGGCTCGACTTCGATTCGCGCAGCAGCAATGCCCCCCATATCCGCAAACTGATCGCCAGCGACTGGCGCTATGTGATGCCGATGCTCCCCCTCTCTGCCGACCCAGAGGCCAACCGGCAACAGGCCGACTCGCCGCTCTGGTGGATCGAACTGCTACGCAGCAGCAGGCTCCATATCGATCAACTGCAACTGCAGCGGGGCAGCTTTTTCATGGGTAATCAATCGGTGCGCTGGGGCGATCAACTGGAGATCACGCTGAACCACCTCTCCCCCCAGCAGCCGGGCGCGCTCACCATCGGCGGCCGGATCGGCGACGGCGCGCTGCATCTGGATGGACAGTGGAACCCCTATCCGCGTCCCGCGCAGTGGCTGGGGCACGCCACCTTGGAGGCGGCAGACCCCTTCTTCCTACGCCAGTGGCTGCACACATCCGGCATGCCTGCGCTACTGCGCGGCCGCATCTTTGCCGACCTGAATATCGAGGCGACCAGCACAACTGCGCCAGAGGCTGCGCATGGACAATTCACATTCCGCCTGCTGCAGCCGCTGTTTGAACCGACCCAGCCGGGCAGCGCCACGCTCGCGGAAGGCGCAGAGCAAGCACACGACCCACTGCGTAGCCGCACCGGCTTCGCTACCCGCCAGCTCAGCCAGCGCCTCACACGCCATCATCACGGCGACGTCATCCTCAAACTGCCGCTACACGACAGCAGTGCCACCCCCCTGCAACTTGGTCAACAACTGCTCACACAGGCTCGCAAAGAGGCCGCAGCCAACCATGGCGTCCAAGCAGCAGATGCCAGCGCACATCCGGTAACGCTGGAGACGCGCATCCGCCTCTTTAACGGCCAGCCGCTGTCGCTGAACGAGCGCATCCGGCTGGCCAAGGTGGCAGCCAAACTGCGCCGTCATCCCCATCTGTTGATCGAGCTCCAAGCGCACTGGAGCGGTCGCCGGCTCAGCGATGATATTGTGCAGCGCATCCGCCGCAGCCAACAGATGATCGAACGATTCCTGCGCTACAAAAACATTCCGGCCACGCGCATCTATCCGGTCTGGCCGAGCGAGGCGGGACGAGTGGCAGATATCGGCTTTATTGCTTTGTGCTCGCGCGATCCACGCGCACATCCGCCAACGGCTGGCCGGAAAAGTCACACACCATCACGCGCCAATCAAATTGATCGGGATAACGCGCCCGCAGCGTTGTGATGGTGCGTCGCGCCAGCGCCCGATAGAAGGGCGCGCCCAAGCCCAGCGACTCCATCTGTTCGGCAGCGAAACGCGCTGTCTCCGCCTCGCCGATCGCCTGACAAACGGCTTGCGGCGCACCACACTCGGCAGCCAGCGCCGCCAATAGGCCGGTATCGACCGCCTTGCGCTTGGCGTGGGTAATAATCTCCCCCTGCGCCATTTTGGTCAGCTTGCCGACCATACCGCCGATAATCACCTGCTGAATGCCGACTGAAGCACAGGTATCCAGCGCCGGACCGAGAAAATCGCCCATCTGCACAAAGCAGGCGGGGGCAAGCTCCGGTAGGGACGCGATAACAAACTTCTCCGTGCGCCCGCCTGTGGTCAACACCACACACTGCTGTCCCTGATTGGCCGCCACCTCAATACCCTGCACCACCGAAGCGCGGAATGCCGCCGTAGAGTAGGGGTGGACAATGCCGGTGGTACCGAGGATCGAAATACCGCCGATAATGCCGAGCCGGTCGTTAAGCGTCTTCTTGGCCATCTCAGCACCACCGGGCACCGAAATCATCACCTCGATCGCATGCTCGCGCAGCAGCGCTGCCGCCACTTCACGGATATTCTCGGCGATATTGCGGCGCGGCACCGGATTGATCGCCGGTGACCCCACATCCAGACCGAGACCGGGCATGGTGATCCGCCCGACCCCCTCGCCACCGCGGAAGCTGATCGTATCGGGGCTACCCGACGTGAGCCGCAAATCCACCGTGATCCGCGCCCCGTCGGTACAGTCGGGATCATCACCGGCATCCTTGATGCAGACCGCATGCGCCACGCCCTCAGCCACCGCACCCTCATGCACCGCAAAGCGGACACGGCTACCGTTGGGGAGCAGCGCTTCGACCTCCGCAGGCACCGCGCCGCTAACCAGACCCAGCGCAGCCGCCCGTGCCGCTGCCGCTGCATTGGCGCCAGTCGTCCACCCTTTGCGCGTGCCGCGCTGGCGCGTCTTCATGCCGGCAACATCCGCCATGCGCGACGCGCTTCAACCACACCGCCAATGATCACAATCGACGGTGACACCCCCACCAGTTCACCATCCAGCACCTGCTGCAGTGTACCGTAATCCTGTTGTTCGTCGGCCAGTGTCACACCATGTAGAATCGCCACCGGCGTGGCAACATCCATCCCCGCCTGCACCAGATGGCGCGCAATCTCCGGCAGGTTCCTTGTCCCCATATAGATCACCAGCACCGGAAACGCGGCCACCAGCGCCTGCCAATCCATGCGCGATTGATCTGTCGCCTCATGGCCGGTGAGAAAGGCCAGCGAGGCGTTGACGGTGCGATCGGTCACCGGAATCCCGGCCATCGCAGGCGCCGCAATGCCGGCCGTAATGCCGGGAATCACACGAAACGGCACTGCCGCCGCCGCCAGTGCGCGAATCTCCTCACCACCGCGCCCGAACACAAACGGATCGCCCCCCTTCAACCGCACCACGCGCCGCCCCGCCTTGGCCAACGAGACCAACCGCTCGCAAATATCCTGCTGACTGGCCGACGGCTTGCCGCCGCGTTTGCCGGCAAAGAGCAGCTCCGCATCGGGGCAAGCCATCGCCAACACCGCCTCCGAGACCAGCGCATCATGCACAATCACATCACACGCCCCGATCAACTTGGCCGCCGCCAGTGTCAGCAGGCTGGCATCCCCCGGCCCCGCCCCCACCAACGCCACTTCACCATGTGCTAACGGGCTGTCTAGCTGCATGTTATTTCACCACGAAGGCAGAGAGGCACAAAGGAACCTTGCGTAAAAGCAACCACACCATCCCCAAGCGCCTCTACCGGGGAGCCATGACCGCGTGGAGAACCGATAACACTCTGGAATAACGGATTTTTTGTGCAACCACCCAGAAAACTTGCCCGCAACATCTTCATCCATCTTTGTGACTTCGTGCCTTTGTGGTTCATTCCTTCCCCTCTGATTCCGTCTCGCCCTGCTTGGATTTTTCCGCCGCCTCCGCCAGTGCCAGCATGGCGTGGATGGCTGAGACCACCAGTGTGGAGCCCCCCTTGCGACCGCGCGTAATCACCCACGGCACATCATCGCACCGCGCCACCGCATCTTTCGACTCCGCCGCCGAGACAAAGCCGACCGGCATGCCGACAATCAATGCCGGGCGCACGCCCTCCTCCGCAATCAGGCGGATCACCTCGAGCAGCGCGGTCGGCGCATTGCCGACGCCGACAATGGCGCCATCGAGCAGCCCCAGCCGCTGC
>JALUXN010000251.1 GCA_027018975.1 Mariprofundaceae bacterium
TCGACCCGCCGCCAGCAATAACACTCCCACACGCATGCCGGCCATTGTGGAGCCCAGCGCACCCCCGTCAACTCCACAACGCTCGCGTGAGCGCGCTATTCGCGGCATTATGCGCGACATGACAACATCACGCCCCACACTGACTCAGCCCGGCCTGCTGATGATGGATATGGACTCGACCCTGATTCGGTGCGAATGCATTGATGAAATCGCCGATTTTCTCGGTATCAAACCGCAGATTGCCGCGATTACCGAGCGGGCGATGCGCGGCGAGCTCGATTTCGCTGCCTCGCTGACCGAACGGGTGCAGCTGCTCGCCGGTCTCGATGCGTCAACGCTGGAGCGGGTCTATGCGGAACGCATCCTGCTCACCGATGGTGCCGAGAAATTGATCCACACGTTGCACCAGCATGGCTGGCGGGTCGGCCTCGTCTCCGGCGGCTTCACCTACTTCACCGCCAAACTCCAAACCCGTCTGCAGCTCGACTTCACCTGTGCCAACACGCTGGAGATTCGCGACGGCAAACTGACCGGCCGCGTGCTCGGTGATATTGTCGATGCCCAGAGCAAGCGGCGCTGCCTCACAGAAGAGGCGGCGCGCCATGCAATCCCCATGGCACAAACCGTCGCGCTCGGCGATGGTGCGAATGACCTGCCGATGATTCAGGCCGCCGGCCTCGGCATCGCCTTCCACGCCAAGCCAGCCGTCGTCGCCCAAGCGCCCTGCGCCATCCATGAGGGCGGGCTCGATCAGGTGTTGGCACTCCTGCAGCCATAGCGTCCCGCCAACAACCAAGCCATCGCAGAGCACACGTCAAAGCCAGCCACTCCCGCACCCATTTCCGGTCATTTCCGCGCAAGCGGGAATCCATCCCCGACTCGCATCGCCTCACCCAGCATCCAATAGATTCCCGCCTTCGCGGGCATGACACAATTTTCTCGACGGTTGCGGCAGCTGATGCCCTTGCCGTTGCATCTCAACAAATCTCGATAGAGACACTTGGGATGACGTGGTCGTTTTCTAACTGTTCAACACCCCTCGCAGGCGCAGAGCCTTGCCAAATCATCACGGTAGCACTCATCCGCCGCCGTTGAAACCATGTCAGCCAGCTGACCCACCACCGCTGCATCAGCGAGCCGGTAATAGACCCACTGCCCGCGCCGCTCGGCGCTGACAATTTCGGCCTGTTTGAGGATATTGAGATGGCGCGAGACGGTGCTCTGCGGCAGCTGCAGTGCAGCAGTGAGATGGCAGACACAGAGCTCATCACGGGCATTTAACAGCTGCACAATGCGCAGCCGAACGGGGTCTGAGAGCCCCTTAAAAATCGGCAACAACTCCATCAAGCAAGACCCGCCATCAACGCCCCAACCGCTCCAGCAGTGCGGGAATCTGCTCCGCCGCCGCCACGCGCCCCTTCTCGATCTCCTGCTCCGGATTGGAGAAGTCATGCCACTGGGTGAATCCGACCATCGGCTCGATCAGCAGATCGGCGAAGGTCTTGTCATATTTGCGCAGATAGAATGATTTGATCTGGGTGGACCAGTCGAGCATGCCATAAACATTGGTCGGCTCGACCCCTGCGCGCGGGCGTGCGCCGACATTGACCGCCAGCACCAGCTGATCGTCAGCAGCCAGCATCCGTGCCTCCTTGGCCGGCAGATCGGAGGCGACACCGCCATCGACATACTGTTTCCCGCCAATCTTCACCGGCTCAAAGACACCCGGAATCGCCATGCTCGCCGCCACTGCGCAAGGCAGGCTTACGCCGGAGTCGGCGGAGAAGAGATGACACTCGCCATTGGGGAACTCCACCGCCGTCGCATAGATCGGAATCTCGGCATCAGCGAACGACTCGCCACCGCAGAAGGTCGAGGCGATCTCGATCAACGCATCGGTATCGGCAATCGAGCGACCGGTCGCCGCGCGCGTGTAGAACAGCGTCTGCCGCGCCGCCGCATTCAGCCGCGAGAGCCAGCTCTGATCCTGCGTCTCCACCTCATCAATGATCGGCAGTTCCAGCTGCGTGAAGCGCTCGGATTGCAGAATCTCGGCCGCCCGTTTGATCACATAACCGGCATCGGGATGCATCGCATACATCGCCCCGAACATCGAGCCGATACTGCTGCCGACAATCGCATCCGGCCGCAGCCCCGCCCGCTCCAGCGCCGCCAACACGCCCAGATGCGCCAGCCCGCGTCCGCCACCGCCGCCCAGCGCCAGAATAAAGCCGTGCTTCTGCTGGCTGCGTGAGGCGAAGATGCGATCGAGCAGATTCATCGCCGCCTACTTGTAGAGCTTCTTCATCTTTTTGGTGATCATTTTGCGCTTCAGCGGCGAGAGGTAGTCGATAAAGAGCTTACCGAGCAGATGATCGAACTCATGCTGCAGCGCCACCGCCTGAAAGCCCTCGAAATCGGCCTCATGCGCCTCCCCCTCCATATCGTACCAGCGCAACTTCACCGCCGCCGGCCGTGTCACATCAGCGTAGGTCTCCGGCACCGAGAGACACCCCTCTTCGCAGGTCTCTGTGTTGTCGGACTTCCAGATAAATTCGGGATTGATCCACACCTTCAGATCGCGCCGGCCACCCGGCTCATCGGGCAGATGGCGCACCTCCTCACTGCGCCACTGCGTATCGGTCACCGCAATCTGCAGCGACACGCCGATCTGCGGCGCCGCCAGCCCCACACCGGGGGCATCATACATCGTATCGGCCATGTCCTCGATGATCGTTTTGACACCGTCAGAGAGCGGGAATGTGACCGGCTTGGCGACCTCGCGCAGACGATCGTCCGGATGAATCAGAATCTCGCGTACCGCCATCTAAAATGTGCCGCCATTCCAGCCGAACATCACCCGCTCCGGTGCCGCAAACTCAATATAGACACGCGCCGGATCAATGCCGAGCGCCGTCTCCATCATGCCGCACAGCTCGGCAGAGAGTGCCTCCGTCTGGTCACTGCGCAGGCCGAGGCTCTTGAGCTCCAGAAACGCCAGCGGCGCATCGCTGGCGGCGAAACACATCGCTTGCGCATCAGCCAGCTGCACCATCACGTAGGATTCCGGCTTGCCGAGCATCGCCGCCACCTTGGCCGAGCAGTCGCGCAGCAGCGCCGGCTTGTCGGCAACCGGGACATTGGTTCGTATCAATAGACAGGGCATGGTTTACCTCGTTTGTTTCAATGATTGCATCAACCCATCCAGCGCATCAAAAAACTCCGGCGCCATGAAGGGTTTGCGCAGATGCTTCATCAGCAGTGCATCACTGCCCAAGTGATCTTCCAGATCATCGGCATAACCGGTCAGAAGCAGCGTGCAGGGGCGCAGGTCGATGCCCAACTGTGCCAACTCGCGCAGCAGTGTAGCGCCATCCATCACCGGCATACGCACATCCAGCAGCATCAAGCCGGGCTTGCCATGCGCCTTGATCCACGCCAACGCCTCGCCGCCGTGGCAGCACTCGACGACCTCCATCCGCAGCGCACGATCCTCCATCCACATCTCCAGCATCGGCACCAGGATTTCCCGCACCTGTGCGTTGTCTTCGACAATCAGTATCGTCTTCATGCTTGCGCCTCCCCGCTGGGCAGCCAGATGGAGAAGGTTGCGCCCTCTCCGAGCTTGCTATGCACCTCCATCACCCCCTTATGTTCCTGAATAATGCCGTAACAGATCGACAGCCCCTGTCCGGTGCCCTCGCCGACCGGCTTGGTCGAGAAGAAGGGCTCGAAGATGCGCTGCTGATTCTCTTCGCTGATCCCCGGCCCATTATCCTTCACCGTCACCAGCACACCTTCACGGCCATCGCGATGGCTGCGCCGGCTACTGATCTCCAGCCGACCACCACCATCGAGCACATATTTGGCGTTGGTGACCAGATTCAACAAAATCTGCTGCACTTGGCGATGCGCCGCATACACCGGCGGCAGATGCTCCTGCAGATTCTCATGCACCTCGATACCGGCATGATCCAGCTCATTGCGATAGAGATTGATCACAAAACGGATGTCGTTGTTGATATCATCAAGCTGCTTCTCGTTGCGCTCACTGCGGGAGAAACGGAGCAGCCCTTCGACAATGCCGCGCGCCTGCTCCATACCGGCAATCGCCTTATCCAGCATCTCCTTGCGCTTGGCCGGCGCCATATCCGGCTTCATCTGCAGGATACTGAGCATCCCCATCGGGCCGGATAGGGCATTGTTCAGCTCATGCGCCGTACCGGCAGCGAGTTCGCCGAGGCTCTCCATCTTCTGCAGCTGGAAGACCTGCTCGCTGAGCTTCTTCTTCTCCTCTTCCAGCGCCAGCTCGCGCGCCAGATGCTCCGTCTCACCGATCAACGCCTGCCGCTTGGCCATCTGGCGCAGCGTGATGACCACGCCGAGCAGCACCATCACCAAGAACGCCACGCCGAGTAGATAGATGCGGTTGGTTTTATCATGCACCAGCTCGGTCACCTTGGAGTCGTCGTAGGCGAGGTTCACCGTAATCCGGTGCGGTCCGATACTGCCGTCGGATGTCGCGATGGTGAACGAGTGACCGCCGATCTTCACCCGGTGAATTCCCGCTGCCAACACATGCGACGGAAACGCCTGCAGGAGTGCCTTGGCCAGCTTGGTCTGTTTCGAGTCCACCGCGCCCTTCGGTGCGACACGCGGCAGTACCGAGTGGTAGAGCACCTCACCGGTGCGATTATCGACAATCCAGTGCATCAAGCCATTGGACTTCAGCCGTCCCAGTTCGGTAGCGATGGTGCGGTCGAAATCGATCTGCGCCATCACAATGCCGGAGAGCTTATTGGTCGGCGCGGGGAAGTTTTTATCGACAATGCGATCATAGACCGGATTGGAAACGCGCATGCGCAGATGCTCGCCATCGTGAATCCAGTCGGAGAAGTAGAGCGTCGAAGTCTCTTTGGGAATCTTGAAATAGGGATCGTTTTTATGGTTGCCGTGGTAGAGGTATCGCATCGACTCAGGATAAGCCATGAAGAAATCGCCATTAGCATCGAAGAGGACAAAGCCATCCACACGCGGTGCGGCAACCGTATTCACCTTGGACATATCGCGCGTGCCGTTGTGCTTTTCCAATCGCTGCATGGCCGGGAACTGACCGAGCAGGCGCACGTTTTCTGCCACGTCGTTCTCGATATGAAAGCCCACACGCGAGCTGGCGATATCCACCACGGTGAGGTTCTGCTGATCAAAGGCGTTGCGCAGATCCTCCTCCAATCCCTTAGCCAGATCACGCGAGAGGACGTAGAAGGCGAAAGTCACTCCGGCAATCAGCGCTATAGCCAGCAGAATCTGCAGCGGCGATAGCTGACGCACCAGCTGCAAACCACCCTGCGATGTCGGCGTCTCTGCCCCCGCTATCCTACCCTCCATCGCAGTCACTTAGCCCCGCTGATCGAGCGGCACATAAGGGTTGCCATGCTCGCCACAGTATATCTGCGATGGGCGATAGATGCGCCCCTCGCCCAGCTGCTCCTTCCAGTGCGCCAGCCAGCCGGCCACGCGCGCAATGGCGAAGATCGGCGTGAACAGATCGGAAGGAATCCCCAGCTTGCGATAGACAATGCCGGAGTAGAAATCGACATTCGGACAGATCCCCTTCTTGCCGAGCGTCTGTTTGGAGAGCTCCTCAATGCGACTGGCGATCTCGTAGGTCGGATCACTGCCCAGCCTCTCGGTCAGCTCGACATAGAGCCGCTGCAGCAGCGTGGCGCGCGGGTCTTTGGTTTTATAGACGCGGTGACCGAGGCCGGGGATCTTCTCTTTGCGCGCCAATTTACCCTGTAGATAGGACTCCGCCGCCTCCACCGAACCGATCTCATCGAGCATTTTCAGTACATCTTCATTGGCGCCGCCATGCAACGGGCCGGAGAGCGAGCCGATCGCTGCACTGATGGAGGTGTAGGGGTCAGCATGACTGGAGGCAACCACCAGCGTCGAGAAGGTGCTGGCGTTCATGGTGTGCTCAGCGTGC
Organism: Mariprofundaceae bacterium; assembly: GCA_027018975.1. Taxonomy (GTDB): domain Bacteria; phylum Pseudomonadota; class Zetaproteobacteria; order Mariprofundales; family Mariprofundaceae; genus Mariprofundus. The sequence goes on from JALUXN010000251.1 coordinate 5,990, forward strand.
ACAATCAGCGCCACATCGATAATGCGCTCGGTCAGCGCATCCGGCTCCTCGCCGGTGAGCATGTAGTAGAAATTGGCCGCATGCGAGAGGTCGTCGCGCGGCGGAATCGGATCGTCGCCGTGACGCATGCGCGCGTGCGCGGCGACCAGCGTCGGCATCTTGGCGATCAGATTGACACAAACATGGTGCACCGTCTGCTCATCGAGTTTGCCATCGAGGGATTTCGGGAAGGGGTAAAAGGTGCCGAGTGCGGCGACCGTGGCTTGCAGCGAGTCCATGGGGTGCGCCGATTCGGGGAAACATTTGAGCATATCACGGATGCGGAACTTCATGCGGCGGTGGTGGGTGAGTGCTTTGTTGAATGTGCGCAATTCGGATTCGGTCGGCAGCTCGCCATAAAGCAGCAGCCACGCCGTCTCCTCAAAACTCGAACGCTCAGCCAACTGCTCAATATCGATACCGCGATACTCCAGATGACCGCGCTGGCCATCGACAAATGAGACAGCCGACTCGGCCACGGGAATGCCCGCCAAGCCGGGGGAGTAACAAGGAATTTCAGGTTTTGTTGCCATAATTACACTCCATACTGCACCACTGCGTTGATTACAATCGGGCGCAGGCTATCAAAAACCGCAGCGATTCCCATGATTTCGCCATCACCGTTCGCAGCCGCCGGCACCGATCACACGAAACACAGCGATACAGTCCCCGTTCCGCACCCGATCTTACAGTAGAAACAGCGTCGCCAAGCCCAAAAATGCCAAAAAGCCGACCACATCGGTCACCGTGGTCAAAATCGTACCGCTGGCCAGTGCCGGATCGATATGCAAGCGCTGCAGAGTCAATGGAATCATCGCCCCGGCCAGCCCTGCGACAAAGAGATTGATCAACATCGCCGCCGCGATAATCAACCCCAGTTTGATGCCTAGATCGGGGAACCAGAGCGAGGCGATCACCGCGATCACCAGCGCAAAGACCACGCCGGAGACCATACCGACCGACACCTCCTTCATCAGCGCACGGCGGGCATTGGCGAAGGTGACACGCCCCAGCGCGATACCGCGCACAATCACCGTCAGCGTCTGCGTGCCGGCAATGCCGCCCATGCTGGCGACAATCGGCATCAGCACCGCCAGCGCCACAATCTGCGCAATCGTCGCCTCAAACTGCGAAATCACCACCGAGGCAGCAATCGCCGTCAACAGATTCACCGCCAGCCACACCCCGCGCCGCCGCGCTGTCACCGCCACCGGCTCGGCCAAGTCATCCTGATCGGAGAGGGCGGCCAGCCGGTACATATCCTCGGTCGCCTCCTCCTGAATCACGTCGATCACATCGTCGGCAGTAATGCGTCCGACCAGTACCCCATCGCCATCCACCACCGGCAGCGCCAGCGTGTCATATTTATCGAAGATGCGCGCCACCTCTTCCTGATCCTGACCGGCGTGGACGCGCGGAAAATCCTGCTCGGCGATGTCGGCCACAATCGATTCAGCATCATTGAAAAGCAGCTTATGCAGACTGAGCACGCCGACCAGCCGGTCATCATCATCGACCACATAGACATAGTTGAGATTCTCGATCTCGCGGCCGAAGCGGCGCAGCACCTGAATCACCTTCTCCACCGTCCAGTCGTGACGCACCTTGAACAGTTCGACCTGCATCAAACCACCGGCCGACTCCTCGTCGTGTGCCATCAGCGGCTCAATCTCGCGCCGCTCGGCCGGCTCCAGCCGTTCGATCACCTCATCGGCGACCTCTTTATCGACATTCTGCAGGATGTCGGTGGCATCGTCGGAGTCGAGATGCTCCACCACCTCCTCGATCTCGCTCGGATTGAGCAGCGCCAGCAGGTCTTCCTGCATCCCCTCCGGCAGCTCCAGCAACGTATCACCGCGCAGCTCTTCGGGGATATGCGGAATAATCGCCAGCCGCTCCTCATCATTGCGGCAAGCGAGCAGCAACTCTGCCAGCTCCGAGGCATGCATCTCCAGCAACAACGCCTCCAGCCGTGGCGCATCCCATTTGGCCAGCTGCAACGCATCTTCAAAGCCGAGCTTCTGCTGTTCCTGTCGATGCATGGCGCGCCTCCTCGTCAATCGTTGGCGGCGAAGACTACAGCGCAGCGCTATTGCATAAAGAGGCGCGTGAGATGACAACCAAAACTTGCGTGTAACTACTCAGCTACGTGCTGGAACTGTTCAGATCGCCCATGGTTTGTTCGATAGCAAGGCGAACACGCGCAGTGTGCTGCTGCACATGAGCATGTTCAACGCAGCTAGCGGGCAAACCGTGGGATGAGCTGAACAGTTACACTTGCGTTTTGGATAAAGGTGGTCTATTCATCTGCGGGACGGGAGGTGTTATGCTGATTTTGACTCGAAAAAAAGGTGAATCGATCGCCATCGGTGACAATATCCAAATCCAAGTTTTGAGCGTCAAAGGCGGGCAGGTACGCATCGGCATCGATGCACCGCGCGAGATCAAAGTCGATCGCGAAGAGCGTATTCTGAACGTCGCACCACCGAACACAGCTAGGGCATAGCACACAGCCTACACTTGCGCTGGGGCGATGCGCTCTTATCGTGTCGCCTATGAATCAAACACCCACCACCCCTACCGACAACCCGCTCCTGACAGGGCCCGATACACCACTGCCGCTGTTTGACCAGATCAAACCAGCACATGTGATCCCGGCGCTGAAGACAGCACTCAGCGAGGCACGCCAGCGCGTTACCGAATTGACTCAACTGGAGAACCCCAGCTGGCAGACGCTCTTTTTGCCGCTGGAGGCGATTGATGAGCGGTTGTCGCGCATCTGGGGGCCGGTGAGCCATCTCAATGCGGTGTGCGACTCCGATGCGCTGCGCGAGGTCTATCAACAGGGCGTGAGCCTGATGACCGCCTGGCAGAGCGAGCTGGCACAGAATGAAGCGCTCTATGCGGCGATGAAGCAGGTGGCGGCCGATGACACCTTTGCCGAACTGACCGAGGCGCAGCAGCAGGTGGTGCGCCACGCGCTGCGCGACTTCCG
>JALUXN010000252.1 GCA_027018975.1 Mariprofundaceae bacterium
TCTACTATGCCACGTCGCACTATCTGCAGGGCGGCGGTACCGGCGGTGCGGCGGCTGAGGAGCGTTACCAGACACGCATCGCTGCCGCATTGGAGCGCAGTGAAGCGGGTGCGCGGGATGCGCTGGCCACGGTGTTGCAGCAGCTGCCGAAGGCGTGCGTGATGCACTTTCCGCCGGCGCAGCTGTTGGCGATCGGCCGCTTTTTGCTGGGTGCGTGGGATGATCGCGCCGCCTACTGGGTGGATGAGAAGCGCTCGGAGACGCTGATGATGGTGGTGGCGCGCGAGCGCACCGGCCTCTTTGCCGCACTCACGGCCGCGCTCACTTCCGGTCACGCCAGCATTGTGGCGGCGCAGGCGTACCGATTGTCGGATCAGCATGTCTTTGATCTGTTTCATCTGCAGGGGACGGATGGCGAGCCGTTTCAGGAGGAATCTGATCTGCAGCGGCTGCAGGAACGATTGCAGCGGCTATTGGCCGAAGAGCATCTGATCGAAGCGAAGCTGGCTGCATCGATTGAGACAAAGCCGTTCAAGGTCAATGTGTTGATGCGGCGGGTGCCGGTGCGGGTGCGGGAGCTGCCCAAGGCATCGTTCCACGAGACGGTGATCGAGGTCTCCGCTGCCGATCAGCCGCGCCTGCTGGCGCGCTTGGCACACGCCATCGCCAGCGAGGGGTATCTGCTGCACGGTGCATCGGTCTCCACCTTCGGTGAGCGGGCGGTGGATGTCTTCTTCATCCAGAACAGCGATGGTAGCGAGCTGGATGGTGCGCAGGTGGCAACGCTCTGCGAGACCCTCGCCGCCGTGGCGCGGTTGCCGGAGGTGTAGCGGTAGGATGAAATTCAGTAAGCAGTTCCGGGTGCGCCCCGGTGAGGCGATTGATCTGCGTCGGGTCGATCCGAACGGCGACGACTTGGGGATGCTCGATAAAGCCTCCGCCGCGCCCATGATCCAACACTACGCCGAGCGGCTGCGGGCGTTGCAGTATCGCCTCTATGCTGAGTCCTCGCGCAGCCTGCTGATCTGTCTGCAGGCGATGGATGCCGGTGGCAAGGATGGCACGATCCGCCATGTGCTCGGCTATATGAATCCGCAAGGGTGCCGCGTGCACTCATTCAAGCAGCCGACACCCGAAGAGCAGGCGCATGATTTTCTCTGGCGGGCGCATCGCGCGGTGCCGGCGCGTGGCGAGGTGGTGATCTTCAATCGCTCCTACTACGAGGATGTGCTGGTCACGCGGGTGCATGGCATGATCGACAAGCAGACCTGCAAGGCGCGTTATCGGGCGATTGAGCAGTTTGAGCAGCATCTGAGTGATCACGGCACCCATATCTTGAAATTTTACCTGCATATCAGCCCCGAAGAGCAGTTGCGGCGGTTGAAGAAGCGGCTGGATGATCCCGAGCGGTGGTGGAAGGTGAGTGAGGCGGACTTTCGCGAACGGCAGCATTGGGATGACTACCGCCACGCTTTTGAGGCGATGTTTCGCCGTTGCAGCAGCAAACAG
>JALUXN010000253.1 GCA_027018975.1 Mariprofundaceae bacterium
TGCGTGCCACTGAGCTGCCCCTTGGCGCGCGGCAGGCTGGCCGAATGGATCTCGGCATCCAATCCCTGCGCATCGAGGCGCACATCTGCCGCCGTATGCAGCAGGCGATCCGCCGTCAAACCCAGCGCAATATCGGCCTGCTGCACCTTGGCTTTCAGATGATATTGCGCCTGATCCCATGCCGATGCAGCCGGCCAGCCATGCAGCGGATCAGGCCAGGCAAGCGACAGATCGGCATGGGCGTCGCTGGCCACGCCACCCTGCATGCTCGCCAGCCACTGCCGCCACGCATCATTGCCAAGCGGCCGCAACCACGACCAGACCAGCGGCATGGATAGCTGCGGCGCGGAAGCCTGCAGCTGCAGCCGGCCATCGTGCCAGTCACCCTGTACTGTTGCGCTATTCTCGCCCAGATGCCACTGCAACTGCTGCAGGTCGAGGCGCGTCAACGCCTGCAGCTGATCGTCCATCTGCAGCGTCATGCGCCCTTGCAACTGTTGCCAGCGGAAGGGAAAGGCGCTTTTCGGCATGACCGTAAACGGCTGTTTCGACTGAGCATGCAGATCGATCTGCCATGCGGCGTGGCTGCTGCGCTGCAGATTGAGCTCAACAGTGGCTGTGCCATCGAACTGCTGCTGGATGGCATCGGGCAGCCAACGGGTATGGCGGCAGTTCAAGTGCGCCTGCGCCGGCAGACCATCGTGATCCAGCTGCGCGGTGAGTGTCAGTGCGGGGGAGTGGAGCGTGATGACGGGGCGGTGTGCGCGCTCTCCTGCGTGGTAGTCGAAATCGATGCCCGGCAACTCGCCATGCCAGTCGTGATAGTGCCAGCGCAGATCCACGGCGCTGAGCGTAAGCTCCGGCAGCGGCACAGCGCTGGTAGCCGGTGGTTGCGCCAAGCGCACCGTCAACACCCCCCGCTGGAGCTGGAGACGATCGGGCGTAAAGTCGCCACGGAACAGCCGCGTCATCGGAATATCGATACTCACACTGCCGCCCCGATAGGCGAGACCGAGATCGTCGCGGGAAAATTCGAGCTGCTCCACATGCAGATGAAATGCACCCGCCCAGTACCAGGAGATCTCGCCCATCTGCAGATGATCCAGCGCCAGCTGCTGCTGCAGATAGGCGGCGATGCCGCTGCGCATAGTATTGATCCCCGGTGCGAACCAGTAGATCGCACCAACACCGAGTGTCAGCAGGAACAGAAGCAGAAGCAGCACGCGCCGGCAGGAGGCCAGCGCGCGTTTGATTCGGTGAGCATGCCGCTGGTCGCGGCTATCTTCCGGTGTAGCCTGCTTGTTCAGCCTCTACTCCTATGGATTAGTCGTGGGCTTTCAGCTTGGCGATCTTCTGCTCCAGCGTCTGCACCAACTGCTGGTAACCGCCGTGCGCGAGTGTCGATTTAAAATCCTGATAGAAGGTGCGCACCATGCTGGTGCCTTCGATACGGATGTCATAGACCTGCCAGCCGGTTTTGGTCTGATGCAAGCGATACTCCACCGGCGTTTCGCGTTGGCCATCGATCACTTTCGACTTCACCCGCGCCCGCTTCTTCTTAATCTGCGCATCGGCGAAAACCACCTTCTGACCATGATACTGACTCAGGCGATTACCGTAAGAGCGCTCCAGCAGCTGGCGGAAGAGTTCGGTGAAATGGGCACGCTCGGTTTCGTCGATCTGTTTCCACGGCTTACCGAGGCTGCGCCTGGCCATGGCGCGATAATCAAACTTGCCATGAATCACCTTGCGAATCGCTTCGCGATCCTGCTCGGTCAACTTACTCTGATCCGCGCGCGCCTCCAGCACATGGATCATCTCCCGCACCGTATGTTCAATCACCTGACGCGGCCCATCCGTCGTCGCCCATGCCGGTGTCACCATCCAGAGCATCGCCAATGCGAGCAGTATGCGTTGCATCATGTTCATCATCACTCCTTCCCGTTGAAAATATATTTACTAATCAAATCTTCGATATTGATTGCCGATTCGGTCTCCTCGATCTCATCACCCGGCTCCAGATAGCTCTCCTCTGTCCCCTGCGTGATGCGGATATAACGGTCGCCGATGATCCCCTTGGTGCGCACCGAGGCGAAGGCGTCTTCGGCGATCTTCACGCCGTTGTTGATGCGCAGCGCCATCGAGGCGTGATCGCTGTTGACCAGCTTCACCCCATCGACGCGACCGATAATCACCCCGGCCATCATGATATCGCTACCCTTACGCACACCGCCGACATCATCGAAGTCGGCGGTCAGCACATAGCCGGATGCCCCCAGTCCGCCCACCTGCCCCACCTTCACCGCCAGCCAGCTGATCGCCAGCAGTCCGATCACCACAAACAGCCCGACCGTGATCTCGATGCGTTTATAATTCTGCATATATTCTCTCTCCTAACCCTTATCTCATTACAGGAAGAATGATGTCAGCACATAATCGATAATCAGCACACTGACCGAAGCGATCACCACCGCCTGCGTGGTCGCCTTGGCGACTCCCTCTGTCGTCGGCTCCGCGCGATACCCCATGTAAGTGCAGATCACACCGATCAAAAAGCCGAACACCACCGTCTTCACCCAGCCGCCATACATGTCGTGCATGCCGATTTTGGCGATCAGCTCCGCCATGTAGGCGCCGGGGTTCACCCCCAGTAGATCCACGCCGACCAGATATCCGGCACCGATACCCACCACATCAAAGAGCGAGACCAGCAGCGGCAGCGCCAGCGTCACCGCGACAATGCGTGGCAAGATGATCCGCTGTTTGGGGTTGACCGCCATCATCTCCAGCGCATCGGTCTGCTCAGTCACCCGCATGATGCCGATCTCCGCCGTAATACTGGAGCCAGCACGCCCGATCACCATAAACGCACCCAGTACCGGCCCCAGCTCGCGAATGATCGACATGCCCACACCGGCACCGAGCAGCGACTCCGAGCCGAACTTAGCCAGCGTGTAATAACCCTGCAGCGCCAGCACCATACCGGTGAACGCACCGGTGATAATAATAATCGCCAGCGAACCGACACCGAGCGCATAGAGCTGCAACACAAAATGTTTCCCCTGCCACGGCCGCCGGAACATGAGCGCCAACGCCTGCAGCGCCAGCATCGTCGCATCGCCGAACTGCTCGATGCCGCGCAGTGTCATCCGCCCGAGGCGTCCGAAAACCATCATGACTTCATCCTCACGGTACCCGGCTTATGGGTGAGATCATCGATGTAAGATGTGGTGCTGCGCGAAAAGGGGATCGGCCCGTCCGGCCGCCCTTCAAGGAACTGCTGCACCCGCTCGTCATCGCTATCGCGGATCGATTGTGGTGGTCCTTCGGCAATAATCCGCCCCTGCCAGAGCAGGATCACATGGTCGGCAATCGACAGCCCCGCACCGACATCATGGGTCACGACAATCGAGGTCATGCGGTTTTTGCGGGAGGTATCGGCAATCAGCGTGGTAATCACACCGGCAGAGATCGGGTCGAGCCCGGAGGTCGGCTCATCGAAAAAGACGATACGCGGATCCATGGCGATGGCGCGGGCAAAAGCGACTCGCTTGGCCATACCGCCGGAGAGTTCGGAGGGCATCAGATGCTCGAAACCGCGCAATCCCACCTGCTCCAGCTTCATCATCACCATGGTGCGGATCACGCTTTCATCGAGGTCAGTATGTTCATGCAACGGAAAGGCGACATTATCATAGACATTCAGTGAATTGAGCAGCGCCGAATATTGAAACAGCATCCCCATCTGTTCGCGCAGCTGATAGAGGCGCCGGTCGGAGATGGCGCAGAGATCCTCGTCGCCATACCAGATATGGCCGCTCGTCGGCTTCTCCAGCCCGGCCAGCAGCCGCAACAGCGTCGTCTTGCCTGAGCCGGAGCCACCCATAATGGCGGTAATCGCCCCCTCCCGAATATGAATATCGGTCGGCGAGAGCGCCATCACATCCCCGAACTGTTTGCTCAACTGTTCCCCACGAATCATGGCCGCAGCTTAGCAACAGCACCTGCACTTTGCACGATGGTTTGCAAATGTCGCGAAAAAATCGCTAGTGTAAGCAGCATGGAACGAATCAAACGTAGCGACGCCGAGTGGCGAAAACGTCTGACAGCAGCGCAATTTGCGGTGCTGCGCCGCGCCGCCACCGAACGCCCGTTCAGCAGTGCGCTGCTCAATGAACATCGCGCCGGCATCTACCGTTGTGCCGGCTGCGCGCTGCCGCTCTTTGAATCGCGCCATAAGTTCGACAGCGGCACCGGCTGGCCGAGCTTTTTTGCCGCCATCAATGGCCATGTGGAGACCAAGCTCGATTTCAAGCTGATCCTGCCGCGCACCGAATACCACTGCGCCCGCTGCGGCGGCCATCAGGGGCACCGCTTCGACGATGGCCCGGAGCCCACCGGCCAGCGCTGGTGCAACAACGGCGTCGCCCTCACCTTCGACCCCGCTTGAGAGATATAAATAATCACTCCGCTGTACTGTTTGACACGGTCAAATCAGACGGTATGGTTTCGCGCCTTAAATGAAAGGCGCAGCCTCGGTGCTGCTAGGAGTTTATCAACATGGCAAACCACGCATCCGCACTCAAACGTGCGCGTCAGGATGAAAAGAAACGGTTGCAGAACCGCACACAGAAATCGGCCATGCGCACAGAGATCAAGAAGCTGCTCGCTGCTGTCGATGCCGGCGATAAAGAGGCGGCAACTGCTGCCCTGCGTTCCGCCACATCGCTGATCGACCGCGCTGGTCGCAAACACCTCATCCACAAGCGCCAGGCTGCACGCCGTGTTTCACGTTTGAATGCCAAAGTAAAAGCGATCGCCTGACCTAAAACTTACCCATTCAACTCAAGCATGCGCCACAGTTTTTTCGCGTAAAACGGGCGCAGCTCGAGCCCACACAACTACAACCAGCCCCTTCATCTCTATGACAGGGGCTGTTTTTTCTTTTTGCGACACTCCCTCCACTCTCTCCAAACACACCAATCATCCGCCGCCATTTGGGTGCAGTAGAAAAGCACACCCAAAAACAACACCCGAATAGCAATGCCCAGCGGAGCTGGACGACCGTGTACCATCAAAAAATACCAACAACTTTCGGGATACCGGCACGCTTTGCTGAACAAAGCGGACGACCAACAAGAAAAAAAGCCTGTAAACACTAGGCTTACAGGCTTTTGAACACTATGAAAAACCAGATGGTGCCGAAGACTGGAGTCGAACCAGCACGAGCGTGAGCTCACCACCCCCTCAAGATGGCGTGTCTACCAATTCCACCACTTCGGCATAGGGAGGCGGCATCTTAGGTGGCCGCCGGCGGGTGTCAACAACCAATCACGGAACGCGCGCACTCGCACACTCTTGCTGTAACGGCTGTCACATCATCTCCAGCGGATCGACATCGACTCTTAGCCGCACATCGCGGGGGATAGTGCGTTGCGATAGCAGCGGTTCGAGCTGCCATGGGAGCAGGGCTCGCGTGCAGTCACGCAGCAGCAGTTCAAAGCGGTAGTGGCCGGCCTGGCGCTCCATGGGGCAGGGCATCGGGCCGCTCATCTCGATGTCGTTGAGAGCCGGCTGACGGCGAATGGCGTTCGCCAGCTGGGCGGCTACGGTGGTGACGCGCTCCAGTTTGCGCGCCGAGAGCACCAGCCGCACCCAGCGCCCATAGGGTGGAAAAGCGAGCATCTCGCGCAGCTGTAACTCCTCATCCAGCGTCGCTTCTGCGCTTGCGGCGTGGATGCGGTGAAACCAATCCGCCTCCGGCATGCGTGTCTGGATAATCACCCGCCCCGGCTTGTCACCACGGCCGGCGCGGCCGGTCACCTGCGTCATCTGCTGCCACCAGCGTTCGCCGGCGCGGAAATCGGGCAGATTGATGCCCAGATCGGCATTGATCACCCCCACCAGCGTCACATTGGGGAAGTCGTGCCCCTTGACCAGCATCTGCGTGCCGATCAGGCAGTCGATATGACCGGCCGCAAAATCGTTCAGGGTCTGCTCCAGCCGCGCGTGGCTGGTGATGATGTCGCGATCAAAACGGGCGAAACGGAGCGTCGGCAGCTGGGCGGTGAGCCACTCATCGAGCTTCTCCGTCCCTTCACCGAGCGGCAGCAACGCCGCCTCGCCGCACGCTTCGCAACTCTTCGGCACCCGCCGCCGATAGCCGCAGCTGTGGCAGCGCAACTGACCGGCGCGACGGTGCAGGGTCAGGCGCATCGAGCAGTCATGGCAAACCAGCACGTCACCGCACGCAGTGCACTGCAGCGCCGGCGCATAACCACGCCGATTGAGAAAGAGAATTGTCTGCTCGCCGGCCTCCAGATTCGCCTGCATCGCTGCCAGCAGACGCGGCGACACCGGCTCATGGATCTGGCGCATATCGACGATTTCTGACTGAATGCCCGCCCGAATATCCGACTGAACCCCCACCGCCTGCTGCGGCAGGTCGAGTCGCTGATAACGCCCCTTACGCACCTGCCGCCAGCTCTCCAGACTCGGTGTCGCCGAGCCGAGCAGAATCGGCAACTTGAGCTCCTGCGCCAACAGCACCGCCATATCGCGCGCCGAGTAGCAGATGCCATCCTGCTGTTTGAAGCTGGCATCGTGCTCCTCATCGACGACAATCATCCCCAACCGTGGCAGCGGCAGAAAGAGCGCCGAGCGGGTGCCGATGAGGATCTGTGTCTCCGCCAGATGGCTGCGCACCACCAGCCGCTCCTTGGGCGTCATCGCCGAGTGCCAGATCGCCACGCGGGCAAAGCGCTGCTGCAACCGCGCCAACCAGAGCGGCGTCAGGCCGATCTCCGGCACCAGCACCAACACCTGCCGCTCTGCCGCCACCACCTCGGCGGCCGCACGCAGATAGACCTCCGTCTTGCCCGATCCGGTGCAGCCGAAGAGCAGGAATGGGGCAAAGGTGTCTCGCCGCGCCAATACTGCCGCGATGGCGCGCTGCTGATCGGCGTTGGGGGTGATGGCGTTGGAGGACTGTATCTGCGCGGCGTCATCATCGCTTGCCCAGCGCGCTGGCGGCACCACCTCCTCCAGCAGGCCGGCGCGGCACGCCGCATCAATCAGATAGCGGGCGCCGGCTGTGTTTGACAGCCGTTGCAAGATGGTTTTCAGGGTGAGTGCAGTGCGGGTTTTGAACAGCCCCGCCAACGGGGCGAAACGATCGACAAAGATGGCGTCAGCGACCGGCCGGAAACGGCGCACATCGTGCGGCTGCGCCCAGCCGAGGGCGCTGTTCCAGAGATCGCCCGGCTGCGCCAGATAGTAGCGCCGCACCCGCTCCAGCCAGGCCAGACGGCGCACATCGAGCAGCGGTGCCGCATCGAGGCGATCATGCACCGGCTTCAGCGCGGTGATCTCGTTGTGATTCTCCGACAGCGCCACCAGCAGGCCGAAACGCATGCTTCGGCCAAACGGCACCTGCAGCCGAATGCCGATGGTGGGCGTGCCCAGATCGGCCGGCCAGCGGTAGGTGTAGGTGCCGGCCAGCGGTGCAAAAACCGCCACCTCGACACACTGCGCCACCTGCTCCGCCACCTCAGTCAATGGTGCTCAGTCTGCTTACTTTTTATTGCGCCTTGGCGGTTTGCGGCCGCCACGATCGTCGGCTTTGCCCTTTGCGCGCCCTCTGCCGGCCGGCTTCGCACCGCCTTTGCCGCGCGGCGGACGTCGATCCCCGGCATCACGCCGTGGCCGACGCGGTTTCGCCTCGCCCTCGCCGGCATCGAGCAGTTCGGCGTTGAGGCGGCGACCGCACACCTCGATCTGTTTCAACTCTTTGAACACCGCCTTCGGCATCCCCTCCGGCAGATCGACGCTGCTGCACTGATCACTGATCTGGACGCGGCCGATAAACTCGCTCTCCAGCCCCAGCTCATTGGCGATGGCGCCGACGATATTGCCCGCCTTCACGCCATGCGCCTCGCCGACATCAAGCTGATAACGCTGCATGCCGCGCTCCACCTTCGAGGCCAGCAGTTGTGATGCCGCGTGCACATCTACGCCCTGATACTGCTCACGCGAGCCGTTGCGCGTGCTGCGGCGCTTATCTTCCGGCGCATCAAAGCGAGGATTGCGCGGTTCGCGCGCGGGCGGCTGCGGCGCATCCTTGAGCAGCAGCGGCTTATCGCCCTGCGCCATCTTGGCCAGTGCGGCAGCGATCTCGTTGGCCGGCACATTGTGCTCTTGCCGATACTGCTCGACGATGTCGGCGAACAGCTCGAGGCCATCCTCCGACTCCAGCACATCGGTGATGCGCTGCTTGAATTCGGCGATGCGGCGGTCATTGATCACCTCGGTGGTCGGCATCTGGAACGGCTCGATGCGCTTTTTGGTCACCTTCTCAATGGCGTAGAGCATCCGTTTCTCGCGCGGTGCGACAAAGAGAATCGCATCGCCCTCGCGACCCGCGCGGCCGGTACGTCCGATGCGGTGGATGTAGGACTCGGTATCGTAAGGAATATCGTAATTGATCACGTGCGAAATACGCTCGACATCGAGCCCGCGCGCCGCCACATCGGTCGCCACGACAATATCCACCGCTCCTTTCTTGAGACGATTGACCGTCGCCTCGCGCTGTTTCTGGGTGATGTCGCCGTTCAACGCCGCAACAGAAAAGCCGCGCGCCTCGAGCTTACCGGCAATCTCCTCGGTGGCGGTCTTGGTGCGCACAAAGACAATCATGCCATCGAACGGCTCCACTTCGAGGATACGGGTCAGAGCATCGAGCTTGTGACGACCGCTCACCATCCAGTAGCGCTGACGGATGGTCTCCGCCGTCTGCTGGGTCATTTTGATCGTCACCTGTGCCGGATTGTTGAGGTGTTCGTTGGCAATTTTGCGAATCACCGGCGGCATGGTGGCCGAGAAGAGGGCGATCTGGCGCGCATCGGGGGTCTGTTCGAGCACCCACTTCACATCGTCGATGAAGCCCATG
>JALUXN010000254.1 GCA_027018975.1 Mariprofundaceae bacterium
CGCGATAGCCGATATGGTTGACCGCCAAGCCGTGACCGTCGCGATCGACAATCTCGCCGCGCACCGGCAGCAGTGGCACCACATTGAGCCGGTTCTGATCCGAGCGCAGTTTATACTTATCGTGCTCAAACCATTGTAGGCGGACAATGTTGGCGATCAGCAGCGTGAAGCAGCAGGCCAGTGCCGCGTAGAAGAAGAAGATGCGCAGATCGAAGCGGTGGCGGATATCAAGCTGGCGATTGTGCATAGTGCCTCGTCAACAGGTACCAGAGCGGCACGGTGCCGCAGAGCGTCAACAGCATTGCCGGCAGGCTCCAGCCCGGTAGTAGCAGGGTGACCACTGCCAGCAGCAGGAGCAACAGCCGCTGCGGCAGACCGACGCCGAGATGCTGATCAAAATAGATCATCGCCAACGGGATCAACGCCATCGCCGGCAGCGTGGCACTGAGTGACCAGTAGAGGGCGATATCGTGCAGGCAGAGCATCGGCAGCACCCAGCGCCAGTTGTGGCGATGTGCCAGCAGCGCCGCCAACAGCGCGCCCGCTGCCCAGTCCGGCTGAGTCAGGCTATGGCTGAAGGCGAGATTGAGATTGATGCCGAGCAGTGCTGCCAATGAGATTAGCAGAGGGATCATCACGGTGCCGGCTCGTTTGTGGTGGCGGGCGGCAACGGTGTGCTGTTATGCAGCTGCGAGGCGACTGCCAGCCAGTTATCGCGTTGCCAGTGCGCCACCGGTTGGGCATCGACCTTCATAAACTGCGCACCGGCCACCGGCGTCACCGCCACCACCCGCGCCACGGCAATCCCCGGCGGAAAGAGGCCGCCGGCGCCGCTGGTGTAGAGCAGATCCCCCGCCTCAGGCGCTTGCGCTTCGGGCACGAAATCGATCGCCAGCCGATCCCCCATGCCGCGCGATACCGCCGCCAATGCACTGCCCGGCTTGGTGACCGGCACCACCAGTGAGGCATCGAAAATGGTGCGCACAGTCGCATAGTGACTGGTCACCCGGTCGATGACGCCGACCAGCCCCTGACTGGAGACGATCACATCGTCCGGCGACACGTCATCCACCTGAATGATCAGCCGCTGACTCATGCGGTCGGGACTGCGCCCGCGCACCTTGGCGGCGTGCCAGCGGTAGCCGGGCATCTCGGCAATTTCGAGGATTTTGCGCAGCTGGCGATTCTCTTCGCGCAGGCTACTCGCCTCCTGAATCAGCGCCGCCTGCTGCTGCGATTTTTTCTGAAAGGCAAGGTAGTCGTGCTGCAGATGCTGACGATCGACAAACCAGAGCTCGAAGGACTGCCACCACTGCACCGGCGCGTGCAGCGCCTCCAGCGCCGGCCACATCGCCAGCATGGTCGCCGACCCGGCCACGGCACGGTAGAGCAGAGAGAATGAGAGCAGCAGCACGACCGCGATCACCCACATGCGAATACGGGGAGAGATCCGAGTCACCATGCGCAACTACTCCGCGAAGAGCACGCCCCGCATGCGATCAAGCTCCTCAAGCACACGCCCGCTACCGACCACCACGCAGTCGAGCGGATTCTCGGCCACGGTCACCGGCAGACTGGTCTCTTCGCGCATCAATTGGTCGAGGCCGACCAGTTTGGCACCGCCACCGGTGAGCACGATCCCCTTATCGACAATATCAGCAGCCAGCTCGGGCGGAGTACGCTCCAGACAGACCTTGACCCCTTCGACAATAGCATTCACCGACTCGGTCAGCGCTTCGAGGATTTCGGAGTCGTCGAGGGTGAGGTTCTTCGGCACGCCGTTGATCAGGTCGCGCCCCTTCACATCCATCTCACGCCGTGTCTCCTGCGGAAAGGCGCTGCCGAGCTGCATTTTGATCTTCTCCGCCGTCGGCGCGCCGACCAGCAAGCTATATTTGCGGCGTAGATGGTTGATAATCGCCTCATCCATCTTGTCGCCCCCCACCCGAACCGAGCGGGAGTAGACGATACCGCCATAGGAGATGACCGCGATTTCGCTGGTGCCACCGCCAATGTCGACCACCATCGAACCGGATGCTTCAGTCACCGGCAGGTCGGCGCCGATCGCCGCCGCCATCGGCTCCTCGATCAGATAGACTTCGCGCGCACCGGCCGAGAGCGCCGATTCGCGGATGGCGCGCCGTTCCACCGGCGTCGAGCCGTAGGGGACACAGATGACAATGCGCGGATGGATGCCCCACGAACGATCATGCACTTTGCGGATGAACTGCTTGAGCATCTCTTCGGTGACCACAAAATCGGCGATGACACCATCTTTCAGCGGCCGAATCGCCTGAATGCTGTCCGGCGTACGCCCCAGCATCCGCTTGGCATCCGCGCCCACCGCCAGCACGCGACGGTGTTCGCGCCCACTCCCTGTATGGATCGCAACAACCGACGGTTCATTGAGCACAATCCCCTCACCACGCACATAGATCAGCGTGTTGGCTGTGCCCAAATCGATCGAAATGTCACGGGAAAAAAGTCCGAATAAACGTTGAAGCATAAGAAAACCGCCTGTCAGTGAAAGGCCGCCGAGGATAGTGGCTAAAAGAATTACGGTAAAGGCATTCTGCAATCCAAAATCCGATATGGAGTCTCGCTCATCGCCATTCGTCGACCAAGATCAGACGCAAATGCTATTCACAGTGATCTGCTCACCGATTTGTCTCGATTTGTGACTCAATCGTTGGGTGTTCGCAACGCGAGCTGAGTCGCTATTCAGCCACATGCAGGAACTGTTCAGATCGCCCACGGTTTGTTCGATAGCAAGGCGAACACGCGCAGTGTGCTGCTGTACATGAGCATGTTCAATGCAGCTAGCGGGCAACCCATGGGATGAGCTGAACAGTTACCTCGATTATTGAATACGAAACTGCGCCCCCCGATAGGAGATCAATCAAAAAACTGGTTCGAATAGGTGGCCAAGCGTTTGCGCCAGCCGGGGAGCCAGCGACCTTCGTGGCGTTCGGGCGGGGAGAGGGCGACGCGTTGGGTGAGTAGTCGATCGGCGGTGGCGGCGAAGGCTTCGATTGCTTCGCGTCCGCTGACGTGATCCGGCATCTGTTGCAACACTTGCAGCAATCCCCAGCCGTGGCCGTGGTAGCGCTCACGCGGATCGGTGCCTTCGCCTTTGAAATTGACGTAATCGATCAGCACATACATCCCCATAGGCGCGGCCGCCACGCGCTCGAATTGACGGCGCAGGCGGGGGCGATCGGCCGGCTTGGCGTGTTGCAGGATCTCCGGCAAGGCGCGCTGCAGCCGCTGCTGCATAAAACGCGCCTGCAACGCCTGGGTGGCGGCTAAAAAGTGACGCAGCTCGCGCATGTTGGCGACATCCTGCGCGGCGAGAAATTGTGCGCGGTTGCGCCATGGATTGGCCATCGTCGGCGTCAGCCATGTCGGTAGGGTGGCACCTTGGCGCTGCATGAATTGCAACAGTTCGGGGAAACTCTCGTGGAAATGTTTGCTTGCGCCGCGCGGATACCAGATGAAGTGGCCGATCCCCAGCGACGCAAACGCCTCGCCACGGTTCCAAGATGTGAGGCATGCCACTTGGCCGGCGCACTCATTATGAAAGATGAGCTGGGCAATGTGTGTCAGTTCTGGCGGAGTGAGTTCGCGCGCTGAGCTATCGCCGACAGGCAGGGCAGCCATCGCAACGAGGCATGCCATCAACAGCCTGACAATGTGCATGGTGGCGGCCATTTTGCCAATGTGCTGTCGCGCCGTTACATTTGCCACCATGTCGGCAACATAGAAGCCGCTAGAATATTCGTCAATTTTGTCGGCGTGGTGGAGATTGTCACTGCGCCCGAATCTCCGCATCACCCGTGAGGCATCAAGACCATGCAACAGATTCCGAGCAGGCTCTTTACCCGATGATCAAAACATTGCATTCAACATTGCGCGCATTTTTTTCGATGCTTTTGTTAGGAGTGCTGATCGGCTTGCTGCATGATCGTGATACCATGGTCGCTCTTCTCCTGCTGGCCTTGGTGCCATTCGTGGCTTGGCGAACCTATAAGCGAGACCCACATCCGACCAAATTAACCATCCTGATCGCCGGTGCGCTGACCACCAGCCTGCTCGGCTGTATGGGTGAAGCTTGGGGGATCAGCCATGGTTACTGGGTGTACCACGATCTGCCGGGTGATCGACTCTTCCCCCTCTGGCTTCCCTTGGCTTGGGGTGGTGCATTTATCGCGCTCTACCGTTTCGAGTATGCATGTATTCAATCCCTCAATATCAACACGCTGCCGAAAAAGCTGCTGCTGGCCGGCATCATCTCAGCCACGTTGCCGACATGGGGTGAGATCGTCGCAATCCATCTGGATGTATGGCACTACACGTGGAGTTATCAGTTTTTCGGCGTGCCGTTACTGGCCATTATGCTGCTGATGCTGTGTCATCTCGGGATTTATGCACTATTTTTCCTGGTCTGTTCACGGTTTGACGTGCGCGACAGGGTATTCAGCATGGAGCCGGTTGTCGTCACGCGAAAATAGTCGGCGCGCACTGCGCGTTCATGCCAAACGCCGCTGCATTCTCCGCATGCGCCGCCACTGCTGAGGATACAGTTTTTTGTATACCCACAAGCAGCCCAGGTCGAAGCCGAAGTAGAAAAAGCCGATGCCGCTGGGCGGATTAGCGCTCGGCACCGCATCGATGATGCCGAACCAGACCTCCGGCCAAGCCCAGCATTGAAAGTGGGTGCCGATCAGCTCCAGATAGACCACCATGAAGTACATGGCGCTGAAGAAGAGGCGCGTATTGGGGTGACGGCGGAACATCCACAGCACCATCATCGTACAGAGAAAGCCGAACAGATCATGTGCTGCAAGCAGCCAAGCGCTTGCATACAGCGTCATGCCGATACTCAGCGTCAGGATCAGTTGTTGGCGAAAGCGGATGATGATGGGTTCTCGAATCAGGTAATAGATCGATGCATAGATGATGGTGTGACCGAAGGGCACATATGGAGGCACATTTTCGAGGCGATAGGTGTACATGCCCAGCAGTAGTGAGAAAAATGCTTCGCCCCCGAGGGCGATGACCAGACCATAGAGCATCAGCCGTTGCACCACGCGCGATACCGAGCGATAGATCCATAGAAATATCGCCAGCACCAGCAGCGTGGATACAGTTTGCCCATAGGCGAAAGTGGTGGCCACGCGCACGCTGTCCATATACAGCACCGGCCATAGTCCAAATAGTACGGGCAGGTAGATATGGCTATATTTGAGTTTCATGCGTCAGGTCGCGTTTTCCTGTAACCACGCGTCGAGCGCTTCGAGGGCGCGCAGGGAGACGTTGCGGCGGCGTTCGGCGCGGGAGAAGCGGCGTTTGCCGTCGCGTTTTTTGCCCGGTGGCAGCAGGCCGAAATTGATGTTCATCGGCTGAAAACCCTCGACGCTGGTTTGCGAGACGTGCGCCAGCAGTGCGCCGTGCGCGGTGGTGGGCGGTGGCGCTTGCGGCGTTTCGCCATGTGCCAGCGCGGCGAGAAAACGGCCGGCCATCAAGCCCATGGATGCGGACTCCACATACCCCTCGACACCGGTAATCTGGCCGGCGAAGAGGATGCGCGGCTCGCGTTTCAGCCGCAGCGTGCCATCGAGCAGCGCCGGCGACTTGATGAAGGTGTTGCGGTGCAGCGAGCCGAGGCGGAAGAACTCCGCCTGCTCCAGCCCCGGAATCATGCGGAAGACGCGTTTCTGCTCGCCATAGGTCATCTTGGTCTGGAAGCCGACCATGTTGAGCAGCGAACCCATGCGATTGTCGCGACGCAGCTGCACCACGGCGTAGGCCTGCTCGCCGGTTACCGGATGATCCAGCCCCACCGGCTTCATCGGCCCGAAGCGGGGGGTATCTTCGCCGCGCTCAGCCATCTCCTCGATCGGCATGCACCCTTCAAAAAAGGGAATGTCCTCAAAGTCCTTGAACGCCACCTTCTCGGCGTTGACCAGTTCGCGGATGAACGCCTTGTATTGCGCCGCATTCATCGGGCAGTTGAGGTAGTCGCCCGCCTCACCCTCGGCGACGTTTTTGTCATAACGGTTTTTCCAGTAGCAGATGTTCATGTCGATGGTTTCGGCATCGACCACCGGCGCGATGGCGTCAAAGAAGCAGAGGCGATCTTCGCCGGTCAGCTGCTGGATCTGCGCATAGAGCGCATCGGAGGTGAGCGGGCCGCTGGCGATCAGCAGCAGGCCATCGCTGGGAATCTCGGTCACCTCGCCTTCGATGAATTCGATCAGCGGTTCGGCGCGCAGCGCCTCGGTGACCAGCGTGGAGAATTGTTCGCGATCGACTGCCAGCGCTGTGCCGGCCGGAATGCGCGCCTTGTCGCCGCAGGCCATGATCAGCGAATCCATGCGCCGCATCTCTGCGTGCAGCAGGCCGACGGCATTCTCCAGATGATCGGCGCGGAAGGTGTTGGAGCAGACCAGTTCTGCACAGTTACCACTGCGGTGCGCAGGCGTCATCTGAGCCGGACGCATCTCATGCAATCGCACCGGCACACCGCGTTTGGCCAGCTGCCAAGCCGCTTCGGAGCCGGCCAGCCCTGCGCCGATGATGGTCACCACGTCCGCCATGACTACGCCTCCACCAAGCTATAGAGCAGCTGGATCTCTTCCGCCCAGATCGTCTCGTCGATCGTCTCCAGCACCATCGGGATATCGTCGAACGCATCGTGATTCATGATGTAGCGGAACACATCCATCCCCAGCTCGCCCTGCAGCAGCGAGTGGTGGCGATCCACGCGCGAGGCGAAGGCGGCCTTCGAGCCGTTGAGATGCATGCCGCGCAGATAATCAAAACCGACCACGCGATCGAACTCGCCGAAGGTGCGCTCGCAATCCTCGATAGTGCGCAGATCGTAGCCGGCGGTGAAGGTGTGGCAGGTATCGAGGCAGATGCCGACCCGCGATTGGTCTTCGACCCGGTCGATGATGGCGGCCAGATGCTCGAACTGGAAACCGAGGTTGCTCCCCTGACCGCTGGTGTTTTCAATCACCGCCACCACATTGGTCGTCTGCGCCAGCGCCCAGTTGATCGACTCGGCGATGCGCGCAAGGCAATCCGCCTCCGAACATTTGCGCAGGTGCGAGCCGGGATGAAAATTGAGCAGCTTCAGCCCCAGCTGTTCGCAGCGCTGCAGCTCATCGAGGAAGGCAGCGCGCGATTTTTCCAGTGCGGCCGCATCGGGGTGGCCGAGATTGATCAGATAACTGTCGTGCGGCAGTACATGCTCGGGACGAATATCGGCGGCGGCGAGATTGCGTTTGAAGGCGGCGATACTCGCGTCGCTCAACGGCTTCGCCACCCACTGGCGCTGGTTCTTGGTGAACAGCGCAAAGGCGCGCGCGCCGATCTCCTGCGCACGCAGCGGCGCATTCTCCACCCCGCCTGCGGCGCTGACATGTGCTCCGATATATTTCACGCTTTCAGCTCCTTTCTGCCATCTGAATATGATTTGCGTATCAAGGTTGCCAATAACGGGTGTTTGTTCACTGCCGAAACATAGTCATTTTTTCCTTCGATCACATTGGCCATTCCTTGGCAAAGACGTTCACCGTAACGTTCAAAAAGCATATTCCGAAGCATTTGAGAAAAATAGAAAGGCTTTGAAAACTGTGCGATAATGTTTAATTCCTTGACGATTGGCTCACTGATTGCGCGATGATAAAGCGTTGCAACCGTCTCCGGGTCACCACTACGCGCCAATGCAGAACCAGCCTCAGTCCCACTCCGCAGCGCATATGTAAAACCCTCGGCTGTAATCGGGTCGGCAAATCCGGCGGCATCACCGACCAGCATCATGCGCCCCTTCATATATGGTCCACTGCGCGGACGGATCGGAATAATATAACCCTTGCGATGCTGTTCATGGTCTTCCGGTAAAATGCCTAGAGACTCCTTGTACTGGTCAAATATATTGTTCAGTGCAACTTTCTTTTTACTAAACTCAGCAATGCCGACCGAGATATGATCCTGTTTAGGAAATACCCAGCCGTAACCGGACGAGATCGCATCGAAATCAAAGCGCGCAATGCCTTGGAAAGCTTTCATGCTTTCAGAAGAGAGAAACACCTCGGACTCAATGGCAGGAGCCAGCATGCGATCATCAGTCCAGAATTGATTCGTGATTCTGGCACCAGCGCCTTCAGCCAAAATGAGGAAACGCCCATAGCACACATCGCTATCCGTCGTGACCTCAACTTGATCATCTCGGGGCACAACGCTTTTGACTTCCATGCCATCCAACACCACAGCCCCTTTTTTCTCGGCATGTTGGACAATCGCGTAATCTAAACCTGTGCGGGTCACCATGGTGACTAGGCTATCCCGCTCTGCAATGAACTGTTTTTCTGAACCGCGCAGACAGAGCGCGATTTGATGGCAAATCGATTCAATGGGAAATTCAAGATCTTCAGGCAACAACTGAGCAGCACGTTTTACAAGCCCGCCTGCACAAACTTTTCTGCGGGGCAGTTGCTCTTTTTCTATTATTGCGACTCGTAATCCGGCTTCTGCGCACACCACAGCAGCCATGCCACCTGAAGGCCCCGAACCGATAATAATTACATCATATTGCATAAGGGCTCCTTTCCTTGGGTGCGAACTGCGCTCTGATAAGTTTCACTTCCATAAAGAGAAACCCGCCAGCGGCGGGCCTCTCTGCAGCATTTAGCACTCCAGCATTGCGCCGTGCTTAGTCAGTCCGTTAGCGCAGGCCGCCATCCACGCGCATGGCGGTCTCCGGAGAGTCGGCAAAAGTCTTCAGCTTCTGGGCGCGTGAGGGGTGGCGCAGTTTGCG
>JALUXN010000255.1 GCA_027018975.1 Mariprofundaceae bacterium
CAAGGCATCGGATCGCAAGGAGCGCATCGAGGCGCGCGAAACACGTAAAAAGACGCGCGAGAAGCGGCCGGTGCATATTGCCGAGTCGGAGCCTGAGGTGGCGCCCAAGGCGACAGTGACCATCTCCCGCAAGGCGAAGCTGGAGCAGCAGACGGAGCTGGCGTTCAAAGACCTGCCGGAGTCGGGCTACAAACTGCCGTCGCTGAACATCTTCAATCGCGGTGAGGGCGCGCAGCATGAGCATAACCCCGAGGCGCTGCAGGCGATGGCGCGGATGCTGGAGAAGAAGCTGCTCGATTATCGTGTCGAGGGGCAGGTGAAGTCGGTGCAGCCGGGGCCGGTGGTGACGCAGTTTGAGCTGGAGCCGGCACCGGGTACGAAGGTGAACCGTATTATTGCCCTGCAGGATGATCTGGCGCGTTCGATGTCGGCGATCAGTGTGCGCGTGGCGGGCAATATCCCCGGCAAGAATGCGATCGGGATCGAGCTGCCGAATGAGACGCGCGAGATGGTGATGCTGCATGAGGTGCTCTCCAGCCGTGAATTTGCCAATAAGAAGCTGAAATTGCCGCTGGCGCTGGGGGTCGATATCTCCGGTCAGCCGGTGGTGACCGATCTGGCCAAGATGCCGCATCTGCTGGTCGCCGGTACTACCGGTTCCGGTAAGTCGGTGGCGGTCAATGCGATGATCTGCTCGATTCTGATGACCTGCACGCCGCAGGATCTGCGCCTGATTCTGGTCGATCCGAAGATGCTGGAGCTGTCGGTCTATGACGATATTCCGCATCTGCTGGTGCCGGTGGTGACCAATCCGAACAAGGCGGCCAAGGCGCTGAACTGGGCGGTCTATGAGATGGAGCGGCGCTATCAGCTGATGAGCGATGCCAAGGTGCGCAATCTGGAGGGGTACAACAAGGCGGCCGATAAGCTGGAGGGTGCCGAGCGCTTGCCGCAGATTGTGATTGTGATCGATGAGCTGGCCGACTTGATGATGGTGGCCGGTAAAGAGGTGGAGCAGGCGATCTGTCGCATCGCCCAGAAGGCGCGCGCCGCCGGCTTGCATCTGATCCTAGCCACCCAGCGGCCGAGCGTGGATGTGATCACCGGCCTGATCAAGGCCAATCTGCCGAGCCGGTTGTCGTTTCAGGTCTCCTCAAAAATCGATTCGCGCACCATTCTCGATCAGGTGGGTGGCGAACAGCTGCTTGGTCACGGTGACAGCCTATTTTTGAGTGGTGGCCGCGATCTGCGCCGCGTGCATGGCGCCTTTGTTTCGGATGCTGAGGTGCTCGATCTGGTCGAGCATCTGAAGGCGCAGGGTGAGCCGGATTACCGCGAAGAGGTGTTTGAGGCTCCATCTGCCGATGCGGCGGCCGGCGGTGGTGACGCAGAGGATGAACAGGATGAGAAATATGACGAGGCGGCAGCGCTGGTGATCGAGAAGGGGCAGTGCTCGGTCTCCATGGTGCAGCGCTATCTGCGTATCGGCTACAACCGCGCCAGCCGGTTGGTGGATCAGATGGAGCGTGAAGGGTTGGTGAGCCCGCCCGGCTCCGGCGGTATGCGCAAAGTGATGGCGCGCTCGGCGGAAGATGGCGGCGGGGTGATTGAGTGATGCGCGTGCGGACGGTGTTGTTTGTCATTTTATTGACACTTGGCGCAGATCAGGGCGCGGCGGCGGAGCGGACGTGGCAACTCTCTCATCTATCCGGCCAAAGTTTACGTCAATTTTTTGATTTTAGTGTGGCGCGACTGGCGGAGCTGCCGGGCTTTGCCTGCCGCTTTGATCAACAGATGCAGTTTGCCGATGGTGGCGGTCAGCACTTCTCCGGTCGGCTGGCGCTGCTCAAGCCGGATCGCTTCCGTTGGGAGTATGTGCAGCCCTATGCGCAGCTCTATGTCTCCGATGGGCGGGTGATCTGGCACTATGAGCCCGATCTGATGCAGGCGGAGCAG
The DNA here is from genome assembly GCA_027018975.1 of Mariprofundaceae bacterium. Taxonomy (GTDB): domain Bacteria; phylum Pseudomonadota; class Zetaproteobacteria; order Mariprofundales; family Mariprofundaceae; genus Mariprofundus. The sequence continues at coordinate 1,957 of JALUXN010000255.1, forward strand.
ATGAACAGTCTCGATGCGGTCGATCCGTCGGTGATGCGGCTGCTCAGCGGGCATGTGAAGCCGTCGTCCATCAAACTGCTGCAGAGCCGTTACGATGCGGATGCGGGCATTCAATATTTCAAGGTGCATTTTGCCGGATCGCCAGAGGTGTGGCTCGGCTTTTCCGAGCATGGCGCGCTGGTCGCGATTACGCGCGACGATCTGTTGGGTAACCACAACCGCATGATGCTCTCCGCCTGCTCATTCGTTGCGCCGGATGCGAATCTGTTTAGTTTCGCGCCACCGGATGGCGTGGATGTATTGGATATGCGCAGGTAAGGCTTCACAAGAAAGGAATATAACATGAAACAATGGATAAAAGGCTCGGCGGCGCTTGTTGCGCTGGGATTATTGGCGATCACAGATGCGCAGGCTGCGGGTTTTGAGCAGCCGAATCATGCGGCCACTGCCGCCGGTGTCGCCAATGCTGTGGCGGCGACGGCGGATGATCCTTCCGCGCTGATCTACAATCCGGCCGGCATCGCCTGGCAACATGGCTTGTCGATTGCCTTCAGCGGTTATACCGATTACCGCAACTCATCGGTAAAAATTCCGGCCGGTATCGCGCCCAACCGCGGTAACAACGCCACCAGTGAATCACTCTTTGTCAGCTGGTCGCCGCGCAGCTCCCGCTGGTCGGCAGGTTTCGGTCTCTCGCCGCTCTATCAGCTCGATAATGATTGGCGCGTTGCTTTCCCCGGCAGTGCGGGTACGGCCAAGATCACCGTTGATCATTTGACACTGGATAGTGTCTATGCGTACAACAGTGATCTGGCAGTTGGTGCGGGGTTGGATTGGTATGTCACCCGCGCGCAGATGCAGCAGAATGGCAACAATTTCAGCGGCCGTGACATGGGTGGTTTCGGCCTTCATCTCTCCACGCTATGGAAGGTGCGCCCCGCATGGTCGCTGGCGGCGGTCTATCGCTCCGGTGCCTCGGTGTCGATCCATCAGGGGAGTGCGCAGATGGCATTCAAGCTGCCCGACCATCTGACGCTGGCGGTGGCGCACGATTTGAATGATCACTGGCGGTTGGAAGGGGATCTCAAGTATTCGCGCTGGTCGCTGCTCAAACAGCTCAATGTCACGCAGGCAGGCGCCGTGGTGCAGAACAATCCGCTGAACCTGCATGATGCGATCACCCTGATGACTGGCCTGACTTGGACATGGCGTGAAAATGCGCAGATTCGTTTCGGTTACGCCTTTGAGCAAGGGGCAAACCGCAGTGCCGGATTCAGCCCCATCGTGGCCGATCAGGATGGCCATCGCTTGAGCCTTGGCGCGGGCGGACAGATTGGCGTGGTGCATCTCGATCTGGCCTATCAGTACGTCTTCTATGCTCAGAAATCGGCGACCGGGGCGTTTGCCGGTACCTATCGTGACCGGCGCCAGAGCCTGCTGTTCACGCTCTCCACCCATATTGACTGATTGTGCAGCGAAGATTGAACGGGTGAATCGACAGACCTCTTTTCTGCAGATGGATGCGCCGGCTGCATCGAACGAGGTGACGGTGCCGCTGGCCTATTCGATCCGGCCATCGTCGCTGGCTGATGTGGCCGGTCAGCATGAGCTGACGCGCGATGGTTCGTGGTTTGCCAATATGATTGCCGAGGGGCGCTGCTGTTCGTGCATCTTCTGGGGGCCGCCGGGGGTGGGCAAGACGACGCTGGCGATGGTGATGGCCGAAGCAGCCGACCTGCCGCTGTCGCAGCTCTCGGCCGTCTCGGCCGGCAAGGCAGAGGTGCAGGCGGTGGTGCAGCAGGCCAAGGATGAGGGGCGCACGCGGCTGCTGTTTTTGGATGAGATTCACCGTTTCAACAAGGCGCAGCAGGATGTGCTGCTGCCATTCATTGAAGATGGCACGCTGATTCTGGTCGGCGCGACGACAGAGAATCCCTCCTTTTCGCTCAACAACGCACTGCTTTCGCGTTGCCGCGTGATTGTGCTCGAAGCGCTGCAGGCGGCGGATATTGCGGTGATTTTGCGGCGCGCGGTGACGCATCTGCAGCAGCAGTCGCCGGATTTTGCTGTTGACGATGCGGCGATCGATTGGCTGGCGGCGGCCAGTGGTGGCGATGCGCGCTATAGCCTCAATGCGCTGGAGACACTGTTCCAAGCCGATGCGGCGCGGCTGTGGGACCGTGCATCGGTTGAGCAGCATGCGATGCAACGTGCCGGCCGTTACGACCGCGATGGCGATGCCCACTATGATCTGATTTCGGCGCTGCATAAGTGCGTGCGTGACTCCGATCCGGATGCAGCGGTCTATTGGCTGGCGCGGATGCTGGAGGCGGGCGAGCAGCCGCTCTATATCGCTCGTCGGCTGATTCGCATGGCCAGCGAGGATATTGGTTTAGCAGACCCGAAGGCGCTCAATATCGCGCTGGATGCGCATCGCATGTATGAGATTCTCGGTTCGCCGGAGGGGGAGCAGGGGTTGTTTGAGGCGGCGATCTATCTGGCACTCGCCGGCAAGAGCAATGCGGCCTACATGGCCGAGAAGGCGGCGCGGCGGCTGGCCAAACAGCATCCGCAGGCAGCGGTGCCGAAACATCTGCGCAATGCGCCGACCAAGCTGATGAAGCAGCTGGGGCATGGCGCCGGTTACCAATATGCGCACGATGCGGCGGACGGGGTGGTCGATCAGGCGCACTTTCCCGAGGAGCTGGGCGAGCAGCAGCTCTATCAGCCGACCGAGCGCGGCTTTGAGAAGACATTGGCGCAGCGCAAGGCGTGGCTGGCGGCGCGGCGGGCGGAGGTGCAGCGATGAGTGCGCAACTGTTGGCGGTGGCGATTGGCGGCGCGTTGGGCGCGGTGATGCGCTGGCTGACGGCATCCACCATTCAGAAGATGGTTGGCGGCGCGTTCCCGTGGGGGACGTTCGCAGTCAATGCGCTGGGCAGTTTTCTGCTCGGCTTTCTCTTTGTCTGGCTGATCGAGCGCTCCACGGCCAGTGAGCTGGTGCGTCTGGCGATTACGGTCGGGTTTATGGGCGCCTTTACCACCTTCTCCACCTATTCGCTGGAGTCGGTGCGGCTGCTGCAGGAGGGGGCGCTGGCGTTGGCGCTGGGCAATGTGGTCGGGCAGGTGGTGGTCTGTTTGACGCTCACCTGGCTCGGTGTGCAGCTGGCGCGGCTGTTGTGATAACGCGATGAGTGCGCGCGATACCGCTGCGATGGTGGCGGAGATTGTCGGCGATCTGGCGCCGCTGCAGGGGGTGCGGGTGATCGCGGCGATGAGTGGTGGTGTCGATTCGTCGGTGATGGCGGTGCTGCTCAAAGAGGCGGGGCTCGATGTGGTCGGTGTCTTCCTCCATGTGTGGGATTACTCGCGCGATGAGGTGAGCGGTCACGGCTCCTGCTGCTCGCTCGAAGATGCTTATGATGCGCGGCGGGTGGCCGATGCGATCGGTATCCCGTTCTACAGTATGGATATGCGCGAGGCTTTCCGGCGCGATGTGATCGATCCGTTCATTCACGATTATGAGACGGGGCGCACGCCCAATCCGTGCGAACGCTGCAACCGCTTTGTCAAATTCGGCGCGCTGCTGGAGGCGGCTGATCAGCTGCAGGCGGCCTACGTGGCGACCGGTCACTATGTGCGTCGGCGTGACGATGCCGATGGCGTCCACCTCTTCAAAGGCAACGATCGCAAGAAGGATCAGAGCTATTTTCTCGCCACCACCGAGCGGCGACAGGTGGCGCGTATTCTCTTTCCGGTTGGCGGGCTGGAGAAGGATGATACCCGCCAGCTGGCGCGCCATTTCCGGCTGCCGACGGCGGAGAAGCATGAGAGTCAGGACATCTGCTTTATTCCGGCCGGCGATCGCATCGAATTTCTGCAGCGCGAGGGGGCGACGGCCGGTTTCCGCGCGGGTGATATTGTCAGCGTCGATGGTCGGCTGTTGGGTCGCCATCAGGGCATCGCCCACTATACACTGGGGCAGCGCAAAGGTTTGGGGCTGCCCGATGGACCCTGGCATGTGGTGGCGCTTGATGGCGTGACGGCACGGGTGGTGGTGGCGCACCCTGAGGATGCGCTGATCCGGCAGGTGACGGTGGGGGAGGTGCGTTGGATTCGCGAAGCTGCGGCGGGTGAGTCGATCACCGCCAAAGTGCGCTACCAGATGCAGCCGGCTTCATGCGACCTGACGTGGCTGGATGGGCAGCGTGTGCAGCTGCACTTCACCAAGCCGCAAAAACCGACCGCGCCGGGGCAGGTGGCGGCCTTTTACAGCGGTGACGAGCTGCTCGGCGGCGGGATTGTGCAGAGGGTGGGAGATTGCAGTAGCTTCGATGCTGATGCGTGTGGCGCAGATGGAGGAGGTGACCGGTGATTATTGTGATGGGTGACATCATTGTGGATGAATTTATATGGGGCGATGTGTCGCGGATTTCACCGGAGGCGCCGGTGCCGGTAGTCTCGGTGAGCGAGATTGACCGGCGTCTCGGTGGCTCGGCCAATGTGGTGCGTAATTTGCACGCGCTTGATTGCGTTTCCGCCATGTTCGGCATGGTGGGTGACGATGAGCCGGGGCGTTGGGTGAAGCAGCGTTTGGCGGAGCTGGATTCTGACAATCGCGGCGTAGTGACCAAGCAGAATGCGCGACCGACGGCGATCAAAACGCGCATTATTGCCCGCCATCAGCAGGTGGTGCGTTATGATCGTGAATGGACACAGGCGGCGACCGAGGGCAGTCGAGACCATTTCATGGCGACGCTCGATCAGCTGCTGCCGGAGAGCTCGGCGGTGATTCTCTCCGACTACGGCAAGGGGGTGTTGACGGATGATTTTATTCGACAGCTGATTGCGCAGTTGGATGGGCGGATTGTTGCTGTCGATCCCAAGCCTGAGCATACCGATGCCTATCGCGGTGCGACGGTGATTACGCCCAATCTCTCAGAGGCGGCAGCCATGCTCGGGGTGGCGGCGATCAACGAGGATGCGCATGCCGAGATGATTGCGCGGCGGCTGCACGACGAACTGTCGCTGCGCTATGTGCTGCTGACTCGCTCGGAGCGCGGCATGACCCTCTTTGATGGTGTGCAGATCCACCATATCCCGACGGCGGCGCGCGATGTGTTTGATGTGACCGGTGCGGGAGATACGGTGATTGCGGTGTTTACCGCTTGTCTGGCGCGTGGCGACGATGCATTGCGTGCCGCAGAGTTGGCCAATCGCGCGGCCGGCGTGGTGGTCGGCAAGGTGGGTACTGCCACGGCCAGCTGGGCGGAGATTGATGCGCATGTCTAAGCGGATGAAGATTGCCATCGGTATTCCGGCGCGGATGAGCTCCAGTCGTTTCCCCGGCAAGCCGCTGGCGGAGCTGGCTGGCAAGCCGATGTTGGCGCATGTGATTGCGCGTGCGCAGGCGGCCGCGATTGGTGAACTGTTTGTGGCAACCGATGATGCACGTATCGCGCAGCTGGCCGAGTCGTGCGGTGTGCGGGCGATCATGACCGCTGCCGATCACCCCAATGGCAGCAATCGTCTGGCTGAAGCGGTGCAGACGATCGATTGCGATATTGTGATCAATCTGCAGGGCGATGAGCCGCTGATCGACCCGGCGGCCATTCGTGCCGTGGTGGCGCCGTTCTCTGATGACCCCTATCTGCCAATGGCGACGCTGGCGCATCCACTGCGGCCGGCTGATGTGGACGACCCCAATGTGGTGAAGGTGGTCTGCAACGCCAAGGGGCGGGCGATGTATTTCAGCCGCGCCAGCATCCCCTATCCGCGCAGTGGAGCGGGGCAGCCGCTGCAACATGTGGGGCTGTACGCCTATCGTAAGGAGTTTCTGTTGATCTATCCGACACTGGCGGCGTGCGACAGTGAGCAGGTTGAGCAGCTGGAGCAGTTGCGGGTACTCTATCACGGTTACGATATTGCGGTGACGGTGGGTGACTTCTCCTGCATTGGCGTCGATACGCCGGCCGATCTGGCACGTGCTGAGGCGTTGATGATGCAGCGCGGTTAGAATATCACTCCCAGAAGCCGTGCGTGATCGGATAACGGCGGTCGCGGCCGAAGGCGCGGCGGGTGATTTTCACCCCCGGCGGTGCCTGACGCCGCTTATATTCGGCCAGCTGCAGCATGCGCAGCACGCGCCGCACAGTTGCTGCATCATGTCCCATATCGATGATCTCCTGCACACTGGCGCGCGCCTCGATATGGGCGGCAAGGATCGCATCGAGCTCATCGTAGTCGGGCAGTGAGTCGGAGTCTTTCTGATCCGGCCGCAACTCAGCCGATGGCGGCTTGCTGATGGTGTGTTCGGGGATCACTTCGCGCTCGCGATTCAGCCAGCGACAGAGTGCGAAGACCTCGCTTTTGTAGAGATCTTTCAACACAGCAAAGCCGCCGGCCATGTCGCCGTAGAGGGTGGCGTAGCCGACGGCCATCTCCGATTTGTTGCCGGTGGTGAGTACCATGCGACCGGTTTTGTTGGAGATCGCCATCAGCAGCAGGCCGCGCATGCGCGCCTGAATGTTCTCTTCGGTGATGTCCGGCGCGCTTTTCTGCCAGGCCGCGAAGGTGTCGGCCAGCGTCGCTTCGACGGCGGCAACGGGCTCGGCGATCGGCAGGGTGATCGCCTCGATGCCGAGATTGGCGACCAGCGCCTCGGCATCGCTGATTGAGTGGTCGCTGGAGTAGCGCGACGGCAGCAGCACACCCAGCACGTGTTCAGCCCCCAGCGCTTCGACCGCCAACGCCGCTGTCAACGCCGAGTCGATGCCGCCGGAGAGACCGATCACCACCTGCTGGCAGCCGTTGCGCAGCACATAG
>JALUXN010000256.1 GCA_027018975.1 Mariprofundaceae bacterium
GGTTTTAACCAAGGCTCCCATCTCGACCAATGCGTTCAAATCTCTCGTGGTGGTTGCAACCGCAGCGCCAGTGATGCTCATATATTTCTTTGCCGACATACCGCCTTCAAAACCATCCATGCCTTCGGCAAACATGCGGCGTAATGCTTTCTCTTGCCGCGCATTGATCTGGTTGCGAATGCGGTCAAACAGACGGGTTTTCTCCACAATAAAGCGTACCAATTTCTGTGCATGAGAGGTGGCATCCAATACCGTACTGGCGAAGTATTGGAGCCAACCATCGATCGTGAGCGCTTTCTGATGACGCTCCAACTGCTGGTAATACTCGCGTCGATTGCGTTCAATCACATGCGATAGCGCAAACAGCCCCGGCTTGCCAATCGACTGCGCCAGCACCTTTTCACTCAAGGCGCGGCCAATCCTGCCATTGCCATCGTCAAAGGGGTGAATCGATTCAAAATAGAGGTGTGCTATGCCGGCACGCGCCAAGGCGGGGAGCGGATTCACCCCATCCGGTGCCGTATCATTGAACCACTGAATATATGTATCCATCTCAGCTGGCACACGATGCGCCGGCGGTGCCTCAAAATGAACGCGTTCACGCCCTTCGTAACCGGATACAATCCGCATCGAATCCGAACCCGTTCGATAGATGCCAATATCCCGCACCAGCAGGGAGCGAGTCACGAGGCACGGATGCCAATCAAACAGACACGCATGCGTGAGCGGCTCATTGTAGGTGCGATAGTTATCCAGCATCACGGCAGCCACGCCACGCTCTCGATCAGTTGCGGCAACGAGCGTATCACCAAGGGTAAATCCAAACTGTTGCATGAGCGATGATGCGACACTGTCACGATTGAGCAGCTCACCCTCAATGCGTGAACTCTTCAACGCCTCTTCGCTCATCAGATCAATCGCAAACTGGCGGCGCTGCTCTTCCGTAACAATATCAAACGCGCCGATCACCTTTGCAGAGTCCCGGATAAAAACATCCTCAAACCGCTGCAATGCCGAAGCATCATAGACAAAATTCGGCCAGTTCGCTCGTTGCCAGTTCCACATCATGGTGAGTAAGGCTGAATATTTTAATCACACAAGTCAATTTAATGATGAATAAAATATCACTTATTCATCACGCCGCTTCAGCGCGACGAACGATTTTACTCACCCCGCACAGATCATCGGGTACATAAACCGCACCTTCTCTGACGAAGACCTGTGCGCGCCGGCGATGTGCAGTGTGCCGTCGCCATAGCGCCGATTGATCGCATCCATCGTCTTGAACAGTGATGCCTGCCGTGCATCCCGCTGCATCACACCGAATAGGTCGGGCGTCGCACTGCTGGCACGAGTGATGTGTTCGGCAACTACGCCGCAAGCGCGATACGCCACACCAGCCTGATAGAGCGCATGAAAATGGTCTTTCACCGCATGGCTGATGCGGAAATAGTTATTGGTCGGATAACCCACGTCGATGCGGGTCGTTACGTTGCGATAATCTTTCAGCTTGAGAAACAGCGTGAACCGCTGCGCCAGTAACTCTTTGAGCACCAGATCGGTCGCCAAGCGCGACACGTGGCGGGTCAGGTGAGACAGGATGATGGATCGCTCCCCCGTTACCGCACCCATGCTGGCTGTGCGCGCCATCGATTTGGGCAGCGTTGGGTTCAGTTCCAGTCCGATCACCGACTCGCCACGCAGCTCATGCCACAGATCGGTGCCAGCTTTGCCAAGCAACCGCTGAATCAATTGTGGACTCGCCTGAACGAAATCAACCGGCGTGCGGATGTTGAATTTATTGAGCAGAGCAAGGCGGTTGCGGCCAATGCCACAGATGTCGCTGAGTGATCGGCGTTCGAGAAACAGGTCGATCATTCGCCCTGGCACCATCGTTACACCGTTCGGCTTGTTATACTCAGATGCCATCTTGGCCAGCGTGCGCGACACCGACACACCGACCGAGACCGTCGCACCCACCTCCTGACGCACTGTTCTACGAATATCACAGGCGATCTCCCGATACCCCTTGCGCCAGAGCAGGCGCAGCCCATTGAGATCAAGAAATCCTTCATCGATGGAATAGATTTCAATGTCCGGAGAATAACGGCGCAGAATGGTGAACATCTTCTCAGACAACAGACCGTAATAGCGAAAATCCGCTGGCAGATAGGTCGCCTGCGGCAGCAATCTCTTCGCCTCCCAAACCGGCATCCCCGTTTTGATGCCCGCTGCCTTGGCATCATAGGTCTTGGCCACCACGCAGGCATCCTGACTGGAGAGGATGCAGAGCG
>JALUXN010000257.1 GCA_027018975.1 Mariprofundaceae bacterium
GCATCGTAGGCCTCCGCCTGCAACCAGAGGGCGCTGCAATGGTGCTGCGGATGCGCCGGATCAAACGGCCGCTCGGCCAACGACTCGGCACTGCGCCGCCAGAGCGGTGCCAGCAGATCGGCGGCGCAGTGCGGAAACTCATCGTGAATCGCCGGCACAATCGTCTGCTGCAGATAGGCCAACCACACCAATGGGTCGGCAATCTCACGCTGCGCCATCGCCGCATAGATCATCTCCAGCCGCGCTACCGAGGCATCATCGCCAATCTCAGCGGCGGCGCGATCAAACAGCACCTCGCACTGCGCGCTGCGCTCCACCATCGCTTGACGCAAGCGGTTGAGCAACACCAATCGCGGTGCATCCATGAACAGATCCAGCTGAGCCCGATCCTGCTGCGGCGACCAACAGTAGAGACAACGCTGCTCCAACTCCGCATCAGCAAACAGACGCAGATGCCGCCCCTCACACGCGCCCCAGCCATACCATCGATGCGCTGTAGCCGTCAGCGGTCGGGCATCCACATCCTGCAACGCCGACAACACCATGGCCGCAACCTCCTGCAAATCACGCCCGGCCATCGCCGCATCCAGCGTCTCATACTCACCCAGCCGCCAGGCCTCATAATCGCTGCGCGCCAACAGATGCGCGGTAAGCAGAAACGAAACCACCTCCCAGCGCCCCGATGTCGCCAACGTCTGCTCGACCCAGACCGGCACATCCTGTTGCCATCCACGATCCACCGCTCCCTCCTCTGTGCTAAAACATGCCTGCTCGCTGCATCTATTGCAGCGCAGCACCAGTTCATCTACGCTTCGTTCATGCTGCTGCAAGCCCTGCTCCGATATAGCTGGTTGATCGTGCTCATGGTTGGACTGCCGATTGCGTTGTCCCTCTACCGCACCATCGATCAACATCAGCAGCAACAGCTGGCTACCGAAATCAATTATCGCAGTCAAATCAAACGTCAGGGTATCGCCCTGCACCTGCAGCACCAACTCAAAGCGCTCGACCTGCTGGCCGCCCTCCTGCAGAGCAGAGCAGCCACCCCGTCAGCCGCAACGGACAACCTGCGACACAGCCTCACCCGCCTAGCACGCCAGACACTCCAGCGTTTCCCGCACGCACTCACCGCCCTGCAGCTGCGTCGTGGCGATGTCGCGGTGCGCATTGGCGCCGGCGGCAACGCACTACCGCTGATCAACAGCGCAAAACAGCGCACCTCTCCACTGCTCCGGGTGATCAGCAGCCCGCAGGGGCACACACTGCGCTATATACACGTCTCCAATCACACCTCCCTCATCGCCGATCTCGACACCACCTATCTGGTCGAGCAAGGCATCGATACCGGCCATGCCGCCGGGCTGGATGTCGATCTCTTCGCGCTGCAGCAGGGCAAACCGATCCTGCTACACCACCACGCCTCCCGCAGCCGCAGCGATGATCCCACCAATACGAACATCAGCACCCAGCGTCCGCCGGACTGGATCGCCCAGTTCGACCTGCACCGCACCACGCTGCTACTGGAGATTCGCGTTGCCCCGGCGCTACTGAAACGATACCTCACCAACGCGCCACTGATCTGGTTCGCCGGCGCCATCATCATCAGCATCCTGATCGCCCTGCTGCTCTACTATCGCACCCGTTTCAGCCAGCAGCTGCAGCGCATGGTAACGCTGCGCACCGCCCAACTGCAGGCCTCACGGCAAAAACTGGCCGCCGTTGTCGATCACGCAGTGGAGGCGATCCTGATGATCGACGACACGGGCAAGATACTGCTGGCCAATCCGGCCGCATCATCCCTCTTCGGCTACAACGCCGAGCAGTGGCAAAACATCACCATCGCCGATCTGGTGCCGGAAGAGCTGCGCGACCAGCATGGCCAGTGGTTGAGAAGTGAAGTCGATGGCGAGCGCCACGATGTAATCGGTCAGGTACGCGAAATCGAAATCCTGCATCAGGACGGCAGCCGCATCCCCTGCGAGATATCGGTCAACGACTTCCAAGTGGACAAACAGCGCCGCTTCTCGGTCGTACTGCGTGATATCCGCGCCGCCAAAGCAGCTGCACAAGCCGAAGCGCAACAGCGGCAAAAACAGCAATCGATCAACACCATGCTCGCCGGTGCCCTGCAGGCGGACGATCTCCCCGCCGCACTGAATAGCGCCCTGCGCACCATCCTGAGTATCGATACGCTGGCGCTGGAAGCGCGCGGTGCCATCTTCCTTATCGATGAAGAGAGCATCAACAATGACCGCCTGCGCATGGTCGCCCAGCAGCATATGCCGGAAGAAATCTGTCGCAGATGTCAGCATGTCTCCTTTGGCGAGTGCCTCTGCGGCACAGCTGCCGAACGCAACGAAATCATCGTCAAACAGCATCTCGATGCCGCGCACACCATCACCCTGCCCGGCATGGTGGATCACGGCCACATCTGCGCACCGATCCGCGCCGGCGAACGCCTCCTTGGCGTGCTCAATCTCTATACCAACGCCGAGATAGCGCACAGCGAGCACGACCTCGCCTTCATCGAAACCGCTTGCCACGCCATCGCACTGATTATCGAAAAAGGATTAACGGCAGAAAAACACGCGCAGATGCGTACCATTATCGAAACCAGCCCCGACTTTATCGGCATCGGCGACAGCAATGGATATGTGCGCTACATCAACCCGGCCGGCAGACGCATGCTCAGTCTGACGCCCGATGAACCGCTGCGCCACCGTCAAATCAGTGAATTTCACAGCAGTGAGGAGATGGCACGCATCCAGCAGGAGGTGTTCCCTGCGATCGCCAGCGCGGGCGGACAACACACCACCGAAATCACCTTCATCGACGCTCATGGCGAAGCCATCCTCACACTCGCATCCTTCAGCGCTCAACTCGATGAACAGGGGCAACCGCGCAACTTCGCCGTGATTGCCCGCGATATCCGCCGTGAGCGCGCCCAGCAGCAGCAGGCTGAACACGCCCAGAGACTGGAGAGTCTCGGCGTATTAGCCGGCGGTATCGCCCACGATTTTAATAACATCCTCGCCGCCATCATGGGCAATGCCGCCATGGCACAACGCCATGTCGAAAACCTACGCGAAGCAGCGCCTCAACGGCCCGACAACCATCTACCCGACAAACTGCGGAAACAGCTCGGCAACATCATCGACTCATCCGAACAGGCCGCCGCTCTCTGCCAGCAGATGCTCGCCTACTCCGGCCAGAGCAATCACATCATCGAGCCGGTCAACCTCAACGCCATCGTGCAGGAGAGCACCAAACTGCTGGAAATCTCCGTCTCGCCCGGTGTCCTGCTCCATTTTGATCTGCAGGAACCGCTCGCCGACGTGCATGCCGACCCGAGCCAGATGCGTCAGATGCTGCTGAATATGGTCATCAATGCCGCCGAAGCGATCGGTGAGCAGAGCGGCCACATCGAAATCTGCACCGATCTGATCGATGCCGATCAAACGCTATTGGCGCAGAGCGTGGTGCACGAACAGGTCGAAGCCGGACGCTATGTACGCCTGACCATACGCGATGACGGTTGCGGCATGGATGCCACTGTACGCGAACGGATCTTCGAACCCTTCTTCACCACCAAGTTCACCGGCCGCGGCCTCGGCATGAGCGCTATTCTCGGCATTGTCCGCAGCCACCACGGCGCCATGCTGCTGGAGAGCGAACCGGGGCAGGGCACCACCTTCCAAATCCTGTTGCCCGCACTCACACCATCGGCCGCACAATCTCAGGATAGCCTGAATAGCGCACTCGACACACCGACCTCGGGCACGGTGTTGATCATCGACGACGATGAGAATGTCCGCGAAATGGCCATGGTCATCCTCGAAGATGCCGGCTACAGCGTGCTCACCGCCGACAACGGCCTAGAGGGCGTGGAGCGCTACCGGCAAGCGCTGGCGGAGGGGCAACAGATCGATGTCGTACTGATGGACATGACCATGCCCAAACTCAACGGCGCAGCCTGTTGCCGCGAACTGCGCAAACTCGATGCATCCGTGAAGGTCGTCATCAGCTCCGGCTATGCCGAGCGGGATATCATCCATCGTTTCGAAGCCAACGAAGCCCCGACCAGCTTCCTACAAAAGCCCTACCAGCCCGACACCCTCCTGCAGAAAGTCGCCCAAGTGATCCGTGCATAGGGGTAGACTCACCATTTTGTTACTCAAGAGTTACGCCGTTATTTCACCGGCCGTGAGGCGCGTTTGCGTTCGTGCTCTTTGAGCTGGCGCTTGCGCAGGCGGATCGATTTCGGGGTGATTTCAACCAGCTCGTCATCGGCGATGAACTCGATCGCCCGCTCCAGACTGAGCTTCAGCGGCGGCACCAAGTCGATCGCGTCATCTTTACCAGAGGCGCGCACGTTGGTCAGTTTCTTCTCGCGGATCGGGTTGACGGTCATGTCGGAATCGCGGCTGTTGATGCCGATGATCATCCCCTCATAGACCTTCTCGCCGGAGCCGATGAACATCTTGCCGCGCTCCTGCAGCTTCCACAGCGCGAAGGCGACCGACTCGCCATTCTCCATGGAGATCAACACGCCGTTGTTACGGCCGGGCAACTCGCCGATATAGGGGCCATATTCGTGGAAAATGTGGTGCAAAATACCGGTGCCGCGTGTATCGGTGAGGAACTCCGATGTGTAGCCGATCAGGCCGCGTGTCGGGCACATGAACTCGATGCGCGTTGAGCCATCGCTATTGGCCTGCATGGAGAGCATCTCGGCGCCACGCTTGCCCAGCTTCTCAATCACCGCACCCTGATACTCCGCCTCGACATCAACCGTCACGTGCTCATACGGCTCCTGCTTCACGCCGTCGATCTCGCGCACAATCACTGTCGGCCGCGACACCGCCATCTCAAAGCCCTCGCGGCGCATGTTTTCGAGCAGAATCCCGATATGCAGCTCACCACGGCCGGAGACCTTGTAGATATCCGCCGAATCGGTCTCCTCCACGCGCATCGCCACATTGGTACGCACCTCTTTCATCAGGCGGTCGCGAATCTGGCGGGTGGTGATGAACTTACCCTCGGTACCAGCCAGCGGCGAGTTGTTGACATGCAGCTCCATGGTCAGCGTCGGCTCATCGACATGGATCACCGGCAGCGCAATCGGCTCATCCTTGTCGGCAATCGTCTCGCCGATATTGATATGCTCGATACCGGCGACGGCAATAATATCCCCCGCCTCGGCAGCATCGATCTCGACACGGCTCAGGCCGTGGAAACCGAGCAGCTTGGTCACTTTGAAATTTTCCGTGCTGGAATCGGCATGGATCACCGTCACATCCTGCCCCATCTTGATCCGTCCGTTGGCGACACGGCCGATGACGATACGGCCGATGTAGTCATCCCAATCCAGCGTCGTAGCGAGCATCTGCAGCGGTTTGTCCGCATCGCCCTCCGGCGCATGCACATGCTCCAGAATGGTATCAAACAGGCAGATCAGGTTGTCCGACTCTTCATTCAAGTCGAGCATACCGTAACCATTCTTGGCCGAGGCATAGACAACTGGGAAATCGAGCTGTTCATCGGTGGCGCCGAGTGAGGCGAAAAGATCGAAGGTCGCATCGACCACAGCATCCGGGTCAGAGCCTTCGCGATCGATCTTGTTGACCACGACGATCGGCTTCAGCCCCAGCGCCAGCGCTTTGGAGGTGACGAACTTGGTCTGCGGCATCGGGCCTTCACGCGCATCGACCAGCAGCACCACGCCATCCACCATATTGAGGATGCGCTCCACCTCGCCGCCGAAGTCGGCATGGCCGGGGGTGTCGATGATATTGATATGGGTATCGCCGTACTGAATCGCCGTATTTTTGGCCAGAATCGTAATGCCGCGCTCTTTTTCGAGGTCGTTGGAGTCCATCACCCGCGTCTCGATATCGCTGCGCCCATCGAGCGTACCGGACTGCTTGAGCAGCTCATCTACCAGTGTGGTTTTGCCATGGTCAACGTGAGCAATAATGGCAATATTGCGTAATTTGCGGGACATATGTTACCTCGAATCATCCGATGAGCGTGTGAATTTTATGGAAAAGTGATCGATCAGCGCGTGGCGCGCGTCACTCCAAAGACGTTCAAATCGGCGCGCATAGTAGCGCTTCACCGATGATATGAAAGCAGAATCATCCGAACTGCCGGAAGAAACGCATAAAAACGATTCGAGTTCCGTGCGTTAGATCGCCAGAAAAGCCGCGACGTCACCCCCGAGCACCTCTACCGGAGAACCATGGACGCGTGGAATCCGACAGAAACCTCTGGATTACGACTCCCGACTCGGCAGCGTCAACACCTCGCAACCATCCTCGGTGACCACCATCGTATGCTCGAACTGCGCCGATAGGGAGCGGTCTCGCGTAACCACCGTCCAGCCATCAGAGAGCACCTTCACCCCCGCCTTGCCGAGATTCACCATCGGCTCGATGGTGAAGACCACGCCCGGCCGCAGCGCCAGACCCGTGCCCGGCTTGCCGTAGTGCAACACCTGCGGATCTTCATGGAACTGCCGACCGATGCCGTGGCCGCAGTACTCCCGCACCACCGAACAACGCTCACCCTCCACATAGTGCTGAATGGCGTGACCAATATCGCCCAACGTCGCCCCCGGCCGCACCACTTCGATACCAACCTCCAGCGCCCGCCGCGCCACCTCAACCACCTTGCGCGTGCGCACTTTCGGCTCACCGACATAAAAGGTCTTGCTCGTATCGCCATGCCAACCATCGATAATACTGGTGACATCGACATTGACAATATCCCCGTCTTTCAATCGCTTATCACCGGGAATGCCGTGACAGACCACATGATTCACTGATGTACAAACCGATTTGGGGAAGCCGTGATAGTTCAACGGTGCCGGAATCGCACCGGCCTGAATGGTGAACTCATGCACCAGCCGGTTGATCTCATCGGTGGTGATACCCGGCTGAATATGGGGCTCGATCATCACCAGCGTATCCGCCGCATGCCGGCAGGCGGGACGCATCGCCTCGATATCGGCTGCTGATTTAATAGAAACCATCTTTTCTCCCGATGTAATTATTCAGCTACATACTGGAACTGTTCAGGTCGCCCACGGTTTGTTCGATAGCAAGGCGAAAAGGCGCAGTGTGCTATGACACATGAGCATGTTCAACGCAGCTAGCGGGCAAACCGTGGGATGAGCGGAACAGTTACTTCCCGATCACCTCTCCAGCGGTGAGGTGCGAAGCATCTAGGTGTGCGCGAATCCAGAGGTCAACTTAGCGGTGATATGGTACCGGGAGCGGGATTTGAACCCGCACGATTGCAATAATCGAGGGATTTTAAGTCCCTTGTGTCTACCAATTCCACCATCCCGGCATCGCAGAAACAGCCCACACGCAGGCGCGCTGCAACAGGTCGAGCGAATCATAGAAATATCCGCAGGAAATGCCAGCCGCAATCAATCAAGCCCAACAGAGAACAATCGCAAAAAATGTTTTACGTCATCCCCAAGCGCCTCGATCAGGGTTCCATGCATGTATATATCCCCGACATAATCCTCGGGAATGAACCGTTTTTTGATGCGATTGTCCTAAATTATAACTTGAAAATACATGTTATAAATGTAGTATGTCGCCAGCTGTCATACAGCGAGTCGGGAGAAAACAGGAGTTATCGTTGGGTCGCCTTTGTAATAAACAATCATTATATCATAATTTTATTGATTACATGTCACAAGCATCTTCACCCAACAGCGGCTATACTGCGGCCGGTAAAACGAAGCCGATGAGAAACAGATCATCCGAGACCATCCACCGATCAACAACACAATCCATTCACGGGAGATTCCAGTGACTGACCAAACACGCAGAACACTTTTGTACGCCCTTGCCAGCGGCATGGGGGCGGCAGGCGCTGCCACGACGGTGGTGCCATTTGTACGATCCATGCAACCGGCTGCCGATACACTCGCCGCAGCCGTGACCGAATTCGATGTCTCTACTGTCGAAGCGGGCATGGTCAAAACGATCGCCTGGCGCGGGCAGCCGGTGTTTGTCCTCCACCGCACCCCGGAGATGCTGGCCTCGCTGCATGGTCACGACGATCTCCTGCGCGATCCGATGTCCCGCGCCATTCCCGAAGTACAGGCCGATTGGATGAAAACCGATGAACAGCGCATCAACCGCTCCATCAAACCGGAGATTCTGGTCGTCAGCGCGGTCTGCACCCATCTCGGCTGCGTGCCGGGCATCATGCCCACAGCCGGACAGAAGGATTGGGGCGAGGCGGTGCCGAAAAACTGGCCCGGCGGCTGGCACTGCGCCTGCCACGGCTCGAACTACGATCTCGCCGGCCGCGTCTTCAAAGATGTCCCCGCGCCCTACAACCTCTTCCTCCCCCCTTATAAATACATCAACGACACCACCATTCTGATCGGCTAAGGAGATTCGCATGCTTAAAAAGATACTCGATTCAAACGCCGCGCAGTGGCTGGATGAACGCACCCACGCGGTTTCATATATCCGCTTCCACCTCATCGACTACCCGACACCGAAGAACCTCAACTACATGTACGCCTTCGGTTCGATCGCACTGGTCGTGCTGATCCTGCAGGTCTTGACCGGCCTCTTTCTGGCTATGGATTACAAAGCCGCGACGCTGCCCACCGGCGACGGTTTCTCGCTGGCCTTCGATTCGGTCGAACGCATCATGCGCGACGTCAACAGCGGCTGGCTGCTGCGCTATATGCATGCCGTGGGCGCATCGGC
>JALUXN010000258.1 GCA_027018975.1 Mariprofundaceae bacterium
GCGTGAAGTCGCTGTGATTGAGGAAATATTGGAGGGAGAAGTGATGGCTGAAAGTGTCTGGCCACAGGTGGCGGATAAGCGCCTGATCAGGGTTCTGGAGAAACAGGTGGAGGGGTCGGTGGACCTGCTGGTGCAGAGTGCCGAAGATGGGTTGATCAAGTTGACCGAGATTCTCGATATGGGGGTTGATCCCAGCGTGGAAGAGCGAATCATGGCGGCGCTGACCGATCTGCAGAATATCGACCGCGTCTCGCAGCGGATGAATAACGTGAAATCGTGTCTGAAAGATTGGGCGGATGCCGCGCCGGAGGCGCCGGAGGCGGTGCGCTGGAGAGAGGCGGTGGAGAAGCGTTATGTCATGGAAGAAGAGCGCATGGTCTTGAAGGAGGAGTTATGAGCGGGCCGAGAATTCTGGTGGTGGAGGACTCCACCATGGTACGCATTACCGTCAAACGTACCCTGATGGGGGTCGATTTTGACGTGTCGGAGGCCAAGGATGGCCAGATCGGCCTCGATATGGCGCTGGCCAGCATCGACAATCCCTACGATCTGATTTTGACCGACCTGAACATGCCCAACCTCGACGGCTTGAGCATGATCAAACAGTTGCGTGAAACTGAAGCCTATGCCGAGACACCGATTGTGATGCTGACTACCGAGTCTGGCGAGGAGAAGAAGGCGGTCGGGCATGATTCCGGCATCTCCGCGTGGCTGGTTAAGCCGTTTGAGCCGGATGCATTGATCGAGACAGTCGGGAGTATGTTGTTTTAACGACTCACACACGGCCTGCCCGCACGGGAGGCGTGTGTAACCGAGGGTTGTGACACATAGAGGGAGCAGAGAATGGACGAAGAGTTACTGGGTGAATTTCTAACCGAAAGCAACGAAAACATGGCCTCCATCGAAGAGCAGCTGATGGAGCTGGAGGCCAATCCGGATGATGAGGAGCTGGTCAATGCGATCTTCCGCATCATCCATACGGTCAAGGGGAGCTGCGGCTTTCTCGGCCTCTCCGGTCTGGAAAAACTGGCGCATGCCGGCGAAAACCTGCTCGGCAAGATCCGTTCACTGAAATTTCAAGTCAATGACGACATCGTCTCACTGCTGCTCGCTTGTGCCGACGGCATCAACGATTACCTCGAAGGGCTGGAGCAGAACGGTGCGGAGCCCGATCTCGATCACAGCGCACTGATCGCCCGCCTGCAGGCGGCTGAACGGCTGGTTGAGACGATGGCCGGCGCCGGTGTCGCCCCCACCCCGACACCCGAAGCGGCAAAACCGGAAGAGAGCAAAGCTGAAACAGCCGCCCCAGCAGAACAGGCAGCCGCAGAGCCAGCAGAGACGAAAGGTGCAGAGCTCACCCTCAATGAATGGGCGGCCGATTTCAGCGATGATGTACGCAATGCGCTGCGTAAACAGGGCTGGGAGACGCCCAAGCAGGTCATGGATGCAGGCTTTGCGCCGCTGCGCGATCTGGAGGCGCTGTCGCCGGCCGATGCGTTGAAGATTCTGGGGCTCGCCAAGGCGATTGTATCACGCGGCGGCATGGCCGAAGAGAAGAAGGCAGCACCGGAGCCGGAGCCGGAAGAGGTGAAGGTGGTCGAGGCGACGGTGGAGCCGGAAGCCGCGAAAGCGGAAAAACCGGCCGCAGCGAAGAAGGCGGGGCCGCCGGCAACAAAAGCGAAGCCGAAACAGGAAGAGAAGAAGAGCACCGCGCTGGTCAAGGCGCAGAAGCCGAAGAGCGCCGGCTCGATCCGTGTCGATGTGGAGCTGCTCGATTCACTGATGAATCAGGTGGGTGAGTTGGTGTTGACCCGCAACCGGCTGCTGCAGATGGTCAATGAGTCCGGCTCGATGGAGTTTATGCGTGTCGGCCGCGAGATCGATCAGGTCACCGAGCGGCTGCAGTCGCAGCTGTTGCAGACCCGCATGCAGCCGATCAAGACGATCTGGGGCAGCGTGCCGCGCGTGGTGCGCGACATGAGCAACTCGCTGAACAAAAAGATCCGCGTGGTCATGGAGGGTGAAGAGACCGAACTCGATCGCAGCATCCTCACCGCGCTGAAAGACCCGCTCACCCATATTATCCGCAACAGCTGTGATCATGGCGTGGAGATGCCCGATGTGCGCCGCGCCGCCGGCAAGCCGGAGGAGGGCATCCTGCGACTGGCTGCCGCGCAGGAGTCCGGCCATATTGTCATTATGATTGTCGATGATGGCGGCGGTATCGATCCGGAGAAGGTGAAGGCGAAGGCAGTCACCATGGGCGTCATCAGCGAGGCGGAAGCGGAGGCGATGCCCGATCAGACCGCGCTGCAGCTGATCTTCAATGCCGGCCTCTCCACAGCCGAGAAGGTGAGCAACCTCTCCGGCCGCGGTGTCGGCATGGATGTGGTCAAGACCTCCATCGAGAAGGTGGGCGGCACGGTCGATATCTCATCGGAGGTGGGCAAAGGGACAACACTGCGTATCCGAATCCCGCTCACACTGGCGATTATCTCGGCGATGATTGTGCGCTGCACCGATCGCCGCTTTGCCATTCCGCAGATCAGTATTCGCGAGCTGTTGAGCGCGCCGGCAAGTTCCGAGGATTGGCGCACCATCGGCGGCCACCCCTTCTTCCGCCTGCGCGGACGGCTGTTGCCGGTACTGGAGCTGGCCACCACGCTGAAACTGGTCGATGAGGTGGCGCACGAAGGATCGATTGTGGTGATCGATATTGGCGACCGCACCTTCGGCATTCTGGTCAATGAGATTTACGGTGCCGAAGAGATTGTGGTCAAGCCGCTGGGCGTCCATTTCCAGCAGCTCACCCACTACGGCGGCTGCAGCATTTTGGGCGACGGCAGCGTGATTCCGATCCTCGACTGCAACGGGCTGGCGCAGATGATGGATCTCTCCGAAGAGGCGGACAAAGTGGTCAATATGGCCGACGACGAAGAGCTGGTGAATCTCAACGATCTACAGCATGTGCTGGTCTTCCGGCAGGATGGCGCCCACTTCGCCATTCCGATGGCGCTGGTGGAGCGACTGGAGCACTTCCCCGCCGAGAAGATCGAAACCTCCGGCAGCAATGAGGTGTTGCAGTATCGCAATGGCGAGGTGATTCCGGTGCTGCGCTGGGCGGATCTGGTCAACCTCGGACGTCTGGAGGAGAGCAGCGAAGTGTACGGCCTGATTCTCTCCGATGGCTCGCACCGGATGTGTCTGCAGGTGGATGAGATTGTCGATATTCTGGAAGTGCCGCTGGAGATCAAGAAGCCGGTGCAGGATGAGTTTTTCCTCGGCACGGCGGTGATTCTCGGTCAGGCGACCGAGGTAGTCGATGTCTTCGATGTGATCAAGCGGGCAGTGCCGGACTGGTTCACTACACCGGTGCATAGTGCCGGCGTGGTGGTCAAACAGAGCATTGTCTTTGCCGAGGATGCCCCCTTCTTCCGCAATCTCGTCGTGCCGGTATTGCAGGCGATGGATATCGATATTCATATCGCTGAAGATGGCAAGAAGGCGTGCGAAATCCTACAGGATAAAACACCGAATCTGATCCTCACCGACATCGAGATGCCGGAGATGGATGGCTATGAGTTGGCCGCATGGATTGCTCAGCAGCCACATCTGGAGGGGGTGCCGGTGGTCGCCTTGACGGCGACGCCGCCGGATGAAGATGATCTGGAGCGGCGCCAGCACTTTGATGAGATTCTGCTGAAATTTGACCGCCATACGCTGGTGGCACGCATTCAGCAGATCATGGGGCTGGGCGGCGCAGCGCATGGCGAGAGTGTCGATGCACAAATTGTCAGCGAGGAGCGAGGTTGATATGAATGGAGTGGTCAATGCCGGTCAGGCAGGAAGTTCAGAGCTGCTCACCTGTCGGGTGGGCAAACAGTGGATCGGGCTGCAGGTGGCACAGGTGCGCGAAGTAGTCACGCCGCAGCCATGCACCCAGATGCCGCTCTCGCTGGATGCGGTGATGGGTTTGATCAATCTGCGCGGTCGCGTGATCACCCAGCTGGATGTGCGCAAGGTGATCGGTCTGCCGGAGCGCGAGGATAGCAAGCACTATCGGGTGGCGATCGTGGAGTCGATCACCGGCGAAGACTTCGGCTTGGTGATCGATGAGGTCGGCGAGGTGATCGAGCTGGATCCCGATCGTTACGAAAAGACGCCGAAAACACTCGACCTGATCTGGCGCAACGTCAGTGAAGGGGTGCTGAAACAGGATGATCGGGTGGTCGTGCTGGTCAATGTGGAGCGCTTTATCGCCATCACCATCCCGCAGCAGGCGGAGCTGGAGAGCGAGGGGCAGACCATTCACTAAAGCGGCAACCGCCACAGACAATGTAACCAACTACAACAGAATAGGAGCAGAGGGAATGAAAGCACTCATAGTAGATGACGCCAAAGTGGTACGTGTCGCGCTCGGGCGCATTATGAATCAACTCGGTTTTGAGACCGTGGATGCCGCTGACGGACAGCAGGCGCTCGACCAGATGGCCGCCCATCCCGATGTCGATGTGGTGATGCTCGACTGGAACATGCCGGTGATGAACGGCTACGACTTCCTCGTCGCCCTGCGCGCCATGCCGGAGCACGGCAGCAATCCGAAGGTGATCATGGTGACCACCGAAACCGGTATGCCGCAGATGCTCAAAGCGCTGGCCGCCGGTGCCGATGAGTATGTGATGAAACCCTTCGACAAGGATATGATCTTCGGCAAACTGCAGCTGGTCGGTTTGGAGTGCAGTGAATGAGTCAACCCATACGGACACTGATCGTCGATGATTCGGTCGTGTTCCGCTCCTTTATGCGCCGCTGCCTCGGCAATATCGACGGTGTCGAGGTCGTCGGCACTGCCGGCAACGGCAAAATGGCGCTCTCCCAGATCAAGCAGCTGAAACCGGATCTGGTCACACTCGATATGCAGATGCCGTTTTTGACCGGCATCGAGGTACTCAAACAGCTGCAACAGGATGCTCCCGACACCAAGGTGGTCGTGGTCTCCTGTGAAACCGAAACCGACGCCGAGAAGACCATCGAGGCACTCGAGTCGGGCGCCTGCGATTTTATTATCAAGCCCAAATCGAGCGAGCCTGACCCTGAAGGCAAACTGACCACCATGCTCAAGCAGCGCATCCGTATGGCGCGCAGTGTCGGTAGAGTGGTCGGCGGCAAACGCCAAATGCGCAAAACCAAAGCCGGCCTGGCCAAAAAAGCCGCACTGCCGGCCGGCAATTTTCGCCCCGACATTATCGCCATCGGTTCGAGCACCGGCGGACCGGCGGCACTAAGTGCTGTCATCTCCGCCCTACCCGGCTCCATCGGCGTACCGATCACCATCACCCAGCATATGCCCAAGCTCTTTGTACAAAGCCTCGCCAGCCGTCTGGACAAGGAGTCCGAACTGACCTGTCTGGTCGCTGAAGATGGCATGAAACTGGAGAATGGACATGTCTATATCGCACCGGGTGAGATCCATATGGAGGTGGTGCGGCGCGGCACCGGATTGGCGATTCAGCTGGTGGATGGCCCCAAACTGCACAGCTGCAAACCGGCGGTGGACCGCACCTTCTACTCGCTGGCCAAGCTGGCTCCCTTTGTCAAAACGCTGGCGGTGGTACTCACCGGCATGGGCGCGGACGGCGCCGACGGCTGCAGCAAAATTGCCGCTGAAAAGGGGCATGTGATTGTTCAGGATGAGGCGACCAGTGCGGTCTGGGGCATGCCCGGCGCCACTGTCAAGGCGGGCGCGGCGCACGATATTCTACCGCTGGAGCAGATTGCCGGCGCGCTGATCCAGATCGCAGGGAGGAGATAGCCATGCAAGATTCAGAATTCCGATATTTACAGGAATTTCTACTCCGCAAAATCGGCCTATCGCTCTCGGACGACAAGAAATACTTGATCAAATCACGCGCCAGCCGACTGCTGCGCGAGCACAATCTATCCGATGTCAACGCACTGGCACGCGAGATACGCAAAAATGAGAATGGCACACTGGCGCATCAGCTACTCGATCTGATGACCACCAACGAAACACTCTTTTTCCGCGATCAGTATCCATTCGATGCGCTGCGCGATCTGATCTTCCCCGAATTGACCCATGCCAAGGGGCGACATGGCAAGATTCGCATCTGGTCAGCCGCCTCATCGACCGGACAGGAGGCCTGTTCGATCGCCATGACCGCCAGCGAGAGTGTGCCGGAGCCGTCGCGCGTGCACATTCTGGGCACAGATTTCTCCGCCAAGGCGGTCGAATATGCCAAGGCGGGCAACTACAGCCAGATGGAGGTGCAACGCGGCCTGCCCATCAAGCAGCTGGTACGCTTCTTCAATCAGGAGGGTAACCGCTGGCTGGTGCGCCCAGAGCTCAAAGAGATGATGACCTTCGACCACGCCAATCTGGTCGAGGACAGTCTGGCCGGCAAAGTGCGCCGCCACGGCCCGTTCGATGTGGTCTTCTGTCGCAATGTGCTGATCTACTTTACGCCTGAGGAGCGCACCAAGGTGATCGATCGCATCGCCCGCTGCATGCACAAGGGCGGCTACTTCATCAGCGGCGCGACCGAAACGCCGGAAGGCAGATTCTCCCGCTGGGAGCAGGTGCTCTACAAAAATAAACGGCTCTGGAAGCTGCTTTAACTGCGCGCACCCTTCACTTTCAGCGCCTGAAACACCTCGTCGGCGTGGAAGGAGGAGCGCACCAACGGGCCGGATGAGACCATACCAAAGCCCTTCTTCTCGGCCAGATATTTGAGTTCGTCAAACTCCTCCGGCGTCCAGTATTTCATCACCGGATGGTGCTGTTCGCTGGGGCGCAGATACTGGCCGATGGTGAGAATATCGACACCCGCCTCACGCAGATCATCCATCACCTGCAAAATCTCATCGCGCTCCTCACCGAGTCCGACCATGATGCCCGACTTGGTCACCACGTCGGGATCGAGCTCGCTGGCGCGCTGCAGCAGGCGCAGCGAGGTGAAGTAGCGCGCACCCGGCCGTACCGAGCGATAGAGGCGCGGCACGGTCTCCAGATTGTGGTTAAAAATATCCGGCTTGGCGTCGATGACGGTGTTCAGGCAGCTCGCCGGTTTGCGCTGGAAGTCGGGCGTGAGCACCTCAATCGTCACCTCCGGCTGACGCGCTTTGAGTTCGCGAATCACTGTCGCATAGTGGCCGGCGCCGCCATCGGGCAGATCGTCGCGATCAACCGAGGTGATCACCACATGTTTCAGCCCGATCGCCGCCACCGCCTTGGCCAGATTGACCGCCTCATCGGGGTCAACCGGATCGGGGCGGCCGGTGGCGACATCGCAGAAGGCACAGGTGCGGGTGCAGACGCGGCCGAGGATCATGAAGGTCGCCGAGCCCTGCTTCCAGCAGCCGCCGATATTGGGGCAGCTCGCCTCTTCGCAGACGGTGTTGAGCTTCAGATCGCGCATCAATTTGACGATGTCGCGATACTCCTTCGACATCGGCGCACGCACCTTCAGCCACTTCGGCTTACCACTCATCGGCTCGCCGATTGTTTCAGTTTGGATCGGGATCACTTTTCTACTCATGGCGCGCATGGTAGTGAATGCGGAGCGACTGAACAGCGCTTTTCTCTCGACGCACAAGCCAATCGCATGAAAAATGAAACGTGTGTTGGGATGAAATCACAGAGGACACAGAGTTTCACAGAGTAAAATCTCAATCTACCCCAGTCCTTACTCTGCGTAACTCTGTGTCCTCTGCGGTGAAAACTGCTCTTCCAGTCCACTTTCATGTAATCGTCTCTCTCAATGGATGATTTTTTCGCCGCAGATGGGCAGTCTTCGCGACTCTGATTGCTCTGCCTTGTGGCAGATATGGAGTGGTTGCATATGAGTTTTTCCTGTTTTCTAAAATTGGCCGCTGCGGCGCTGGCCGCGGCGCTGGTGGGCTGGGGGGCGCTGCATCTGGTCGGCTCCACAGCACAGCAGCCAGCCTGTCTATTCGCCGCCGGGCTCTTTTTCGGCACCCTCTTCGGTGGCCTGCTGGTAGCACTCTATCCCAAGCCTGAAGCGGCGAAGGATGGCAGCGATGCGCACAGCGAGAGCGCTTCGGGTGAGGCGAGCGGCAATATCTATGTGGGCAACCTGCCGTTTAATGCCGGCGAAGATGATATTAAGAATATTTTTTCACCCTACGGCACGGTGATCGAAATTCGCATGGTCAAAGATCGCCGCAGCAAACGCTTTAAGGGCTACGCATTTGTCGAGATGGATGCCGCCGGCGCCGCCGCGGCCATCGCCCATCTGGACAGCACCGACTACGCCGGCCGCACGCTGCGCGTCAACGAGGCAAAAAAACGCGGCGATAACTGAAGTATGGTTCCCCGATAGAGCTTCTCGGAGAGGCTCGCGCACTATTTTCGCTTGCCTGTGCTGCAAAAATGTTTCAGGTTGACCGCGCTAGAGATCAGATAGGGGGAGACCATATGAAACGCACATTCTTGCTTCACATGTCGATCATCGGCATGCTCGCATTCGGGCTGGCTGCCTGCGATCAAAACTCGCAGCAGAGCAGCGCACCGGCGGCGGTAAGCAGCAGCCAAACTGCGACCCCGGCGTCAACCGCGGCGCAACCATCTGCCACCACGCAGACAAGCAAAACCTCGACCGCCACTGTCGCCGACATGATGGATACCCCGGCACCAGCCGAGAGCGATATGCATCTGATTCCGCAGGCGCAGGCAGCGGAAA
>JALUXN010000259.1 GCA_027018975.1 Mariprofundaceae bacterium
CGATTGCCGATCGGAAGCGTCCTGAACCGGCGGCAGTGACTGCCGCGAAGAATGACATTCCGGCTGTCGCACACCGCACAGCGGAGATGCCTCTTCTTTTCTTTGACGACAAAAATGATTTCGCCGCTCTTATAGTGAGTACGTTGATATTCATATCCTGTTGGAATACCAAAAGCATGGGCAAGAAGACTGGTTGACATGATTCCACCTGACATTTTTTCGGCGGACTCTACTTCCCCACGGACTCATTTTCCGGATGAACCATAAACGCTTGCGCCAGTCGGAAACGACCGGCCGGCCTTTGGGCTCGGATGCATGGATGGAGAAACTCTCTGCCTTGACAGGCAGGGAGCTAAAGGCGAAGAAGCGCGGACCGAAGAAACGGGGGATGGGAGACAATTAAGTGCATTTAGTAAACTGTCACCGTAACTGGAGGAGCATCTGGCGCATGCGGTTCGCTATGTTTCGATGAACCCTGTTCGTGCAGGTTTGGAATTACGGTGACAGTTTACTAAATATACTAAATATGCCAGCTTGCGGCAATGGCTCGTTTACCTCGTCTTGTTGTTCCCGGTTATCCGCATCATGTCACCCAGCGGGGCAACCGCCGTGAACAGACCTTCTTTGAGGACGGTGATTATGAGCTGTATCAATCCCTGTTGAGCGAGGCGGCGCGCAAGGCCGAGGCTGAAATTTGGTGTTACTGCCTGATGCCGAATCATGTTCATGTCATTATCGTCCCTTCAGATGCGGATGGTCTGCGCCGCACTTTTGCCGATGCACATCGAAGATACACGGGCTACATCAATGCTCGCCAGCGGGTGACGGGGCATCTGTGGCAGGGGCGGTTTGGTTCGGTGGTGATGGACGAGGAGCATCTGGTGCATGCGGTTCGCTATGTTTCGATGAACCCTGTTCGCGCAGGACTGGTGGAGCGGGCGGAGGATTGGCGCTGGTCGAGTGTGCGCGCACATCTTGCAGGGTGTGATGATACGCTGGTCAAGGTGGCTCCGGTTCTTGAACGCTATGGCAATTTTGCCGCTTTTCTGGCGCAGGATGTGGATTCGGGCGAGGCTTTTAAACGCTTGCGCCAGTCGGAAACGACCGGCCGGCCTTTGGGCTCGGATGCATGGATGGAGAAACTCTCCGCCCTGACAGGCAGGGAACTAAAGGCGAAGAAGCGCGGGCCGAAGAAACGGGGGATGGGAGACAATTAAATGCATTTAGTAAACTGTCACCGTAACTCCACATCTTGCAGGGTGTGATGATACGCTGGTCAAGGTCGCTCCGGTTCTTGAACGCTATGGCAATTTTGCCGCTTTTCTGGCGCAGGATGAGGGTTCGGGTGAGGCTTATAAACGCTTGCGCCAGTCGGAAACGACCGGCCGGCCTTTGGGCTCGGATGCATGGGTGGAGAAACTATCTGCCCTGACAGGCAGGGAGCTAAAGGTGAAGAAGCGCGGACTGAAGAAACGGGGGATGGGAGACAATTAAGTGCATTTAGTAAACTGTCACCGTAACTACTAAAGGCGAAGAAGCGCGGACCGAAGAAACGGGGATGGGAGACAATTAAGTGCATTTAGTAAACTGTCACCGTAACTCTAAAGGAATGCGAACAATTTTTATGCGATTGGCCTGTCAGTGGGTGCGCTTTTCGTGGCGTCGCGGCGGGTGCATCGGTACACTGCCGCGCCAATGAGTGCGATCAAGCAGACCCATATCCGAAATTTTTCCATTATTGCCCATATCGATCACGGTAAATCGACGCTGGCCGATCGTCTGATCGAGGTGACCGGCGCGCTCTCTGAGCGGGAGATGAAGACCAATCAGGTGCTCGATTCGATGGAGTTGGAGCAGGAGCGCGGCATCACCATCAAGTCGCAGACGGCGACGCTTACCTACACTGCAGCCGATGGTGAGACCTACCAGCTTAACTTGATCGACACCCCCGGCCATGTCGATTTCACCTACGAGGTATCCCGTTCGCTGCAGGCGTGCGAGGGGGCGCTGCTGATTGTTGATGCGGCACAAGGGGTGGAGGCGCAGACGCTGGCCAATGTCTATCTGGCGATGGAGAACGATCTGGAGATCATTCCGGTGATCAACAAGATCGATCTACCGAGCGCCGATATTGATGAGGCGAAGCGGCAGATTGAAGAGGTGATCGGGTTGGATGCCGATGATGCGATTCTGGTCTCCGCCAAGACCGGGCAGGGGATTGAGGATGTGCTCGAGGCGATTGTGGCCATGATCCCGCCGCCGGAAAATCATGATGACAAACCGCTCCGGGCGCTGGTGGTTGACTCCTGGTTCGATGCCTATGTTGGTGCGATGGCGCTGGTGCGGGTGGTCGATGGGGTGCTGAAAAAGGGCGACCGGTTCCGGCTGATGTCGATGCCGACGGCGGCCAGCTATGAGGTGCAGGATGTGGGGCGCTTTGTGCCGATGCAGCAGCCGGTGGCAGCGCTGCCATCCGGTTCGGTGGGCTATCTCACCGGTGGCATCAAAAAACTTGCCGATCTGAAGGTGGGCGATACGGTGACCACGCTGCGCAACGGCAGTGACGAGCCGCTGCCCGGCTACCGCGAACCGAAGGCGATGGTCTTCTCCGGCCTCTATCCGGTCGATTCGGCTGACTATAACGATCTGCGCGATTCGCTCGAAAAATTGAACATGAACGACCCCGCCTTCACCTTCGAGCCGGAGAATTCATCGGCGCTCGGTCTCGGTTTCCGCTGCGGCTTCCTCGGCATGCTGCATATGGAGATTGTGCAGGAGCGGCTGGAGCGCGAATATGATCTCGATTTGATCACCACCGCGCCGAGCGTGATCTACCGTATTTTCAAGACCGACGGCTCGATGATCGAGATCTCCAACCCCAGTGAGTTTCCCGATCCGCAGTCGATTGAGCATATCGAGGAGCCGACGGTGCTGGCCAACATCCTGATGCCGGAGGAGTTTGTCGGCGCGTTGATGAAGCTCTGTCAGGAGCGGCGCGGTGTGCAGCAGGATATGAAGTTCATTGGCCAGGGGCGGGTGATGCTCACCTACCGGCTGCCACTGGCGGAGATGGTGATCGATTTTTATGACAAGCTGAAATCGGTGTCGCGCGGTTATGCGTCGATGGATTATGAGCTCTCTGATTTTTCCACCGATGATGTGGTGAAGCTGGATGTGCTGGTGCATGGTGAGTCGGTGGATGCGCTGTCGCTAATTGTGCACCGCTCCATCGCCGAGCAGCGTGGCCGCGAACTGGTCAAGAAGCTGCGCCAGTTGATTCCGCGCCAGCAGTTCGATGTGCCACTGCAGGCGGCGATCGGTGGGCGGATTCTGGCGCGCGAGACGGTGAAAGCGGTGCGCAAGAATGTCACCGCCAAGTGCTACGGCGGCGACATCACCCGCAAACGCAAGCTGCTGGAGAAGCAGAAAGCGGGCAAAAAGCGGATGAAGTCGATCGGCAGCGTGGAGGTGCCGCAGGAGGCGTTTCTGGCGGTGTTAAAGCTCAACGAGTAGCTGTTGATAGATGGCGCGCACCCCTTCGGGCTGACAGAGCAGTAGCAGGTCGCATCCGGCCTTGCGCGCGGCGGTGGCGGCACTCAGCGGATCATCTCCTACCCCCTTCATGCAGAGGTCGTCTGACCATATGTTTCCTTGAAATTGCAGTGTTTGGCGTAGCATCTGCGCCACCCAGAAATGGGAGAGGGTGGCAACGCGCTGGTCGGCGGCGTGATAGATGACGTGTGCGGTCATGATATGTTGCAGCCCCGCCTCGATCAGATCGACGAAGGGTGCGGCTTCTGCGTGCAGTGTCTCCAAATCTACATCGACCTCCGGCACGGCGACATGGGAATCGGCATTGGCGCGACCGTGGCCGGGGAAGTGTTTGCCGACCGCTTCAATGCCGGCATCGTGCAGGCCGCGCATACAGGCCGTGGCCAGCGCGCTGACGGTGGCGGGCTCTGCGGCAAATGCGCGCTGGCCGATAATGGCGTGACCCTCGACGTGAAAGAGGTCGAGTACCGGCGCGCAGTTGTGCGTGAAACCGAGCGCCTGCA
Source organism: Mariprofundaceae bacterium (assembly GCA_027018975.1). Classification (GTDB taxonomy): domain Bacteria; phylum Pseudomonadota; class Zetaproteobacteria; order Mariprofundales; family Mariprofundaceae; genus Mariprofundus. The sequence continues at coordinate 4,056 of JALUXN010000259.1, forward strand.
GCGCTTCGCCGACGATGAAACTATCCTGATAGACCGCTTGTATTGCATTGCCAGCGTTGCGGCTGAACATCACGCCATACTCCGCGGCATGGCGTCGATTGTTGAAGGGCGGCCACGCCATGCGATGCACCCGTCCGCCCTCTTCATCGATGGCAGCCCACGTGGCTTCGCCGGTGGCGTCGCGCACGGATGCCAGCAACGCTTTCACCTGTGCCGGATCACTGCAGTTGCGGGTGAAGAGGATCACGCCGCGCGGTGGTTTTTGGCTCAGCCAGCGGCGCTCCTGATCGGTGAGCGTGGTGCCGGAGAGACCGATGATCAGTTGTCTGTGCATGTGTTACTCCATCCGTACATCGAGTTTGTCGCGCAGGGCATCGCCGAGCAGGTTGGCGGCCATCACGAGGCTGAACAGGATCATGCCCGGCCAGATCACCAGCATGGGATTGACCAGCATCAGGCGCGTGCCTTCGCGGATCATTGTGCCGAGTGAGGCGTTGGGCGGCTGCACGCCGACACCGAGGAAGGAGAGCCCCGCTTCGCCGATGATGACGGCCGCCAGTCCGAAGCTCGCCTCCACCAGCAGCGGCGCGGCGATATTGGGGAGGAGGTGGCGCAGCGCGATGGCCGGGGCGGTGAGGCCGTTGGCAATGGCGGCATCGATGTAGGGGGAGGATTTCAGTGACATCACTTGTGCTCGACTAAGGCGGGCGAAGCCGACCCAGCCGACCGCGACCAGTGCAGTGATCAGGTTGTCGATGCCCGGGCCGAGCATCGCGGCCATGGCGATGGCGAGCAGAATGCCGGGGAATGAGAGGACAATATCGGCCAGTCGCATCAGGAGCAGATCGACCCAGCCGCCCATCCAGCCGGCGAGGATGCCGATGGTGATGCCGAGCACGCCGCCAAAGAGCACGACCGTGCAGCCCACCAGCAGCGAGAGTTGCAGCCCCTCGGCCAGACGCGCCAGCAGATCACGCCCCAGCGCATCGGTGCCGAGCAGGTGTGTGGCTGACGATGGCTGCATGATCTGATCAAGATCGATGGCGTGCCCATCCAGCTGGTTGATGGCGGCTGCAGCCCATACCGTGATTGGCAGGAGCAGGCAGAGCAGCGCCAGTTGGGTGCCGCGGGTCAGTTGCATGATTGTGCGCGGCGCTGGCGGGGATCGAGCCAGAGCGCGAGCAGGTCGGCAGTCAGGTTGGCCAGCACATAGATCGCGGCAATGAGCAGGATACAGCCCTGTACCAGCGGATAGTCGCGGCGCTGAATCGCTTCGATGGTGAGCAGGCCGAGCCCCGGCCAGTCGAAGACGGTTTCGGTGATGACGGTGCCGCCGAGTACCGCGCCGAGCTGCAGGGCGAACATGGTGATGACCGGCACAGCGGCCAGATGAGCGGCATGATACCACCAGATGCGCCGCTCCGAGGCGCCGAAGGCGCGCGCTGTGCGGGTGGCATCGCTGCTGATCGCCTCCAGCCATGAGGCGCGTGCCATGCGTGAAAGCACGGCGGCCAGTGCGGTGCCGAGGGTGATGGCCGGCAGCACAATGGCGCCGGGCTGACTCATACCGGAGACCGGCAGCCAGCCGAGTTCGACCGCAAAGAGCAGCATCAGCATCGGGCCGAGCCAGAAATTGGGGATGGAGACGCCGATCAGTGAAAGCCCCATGGCCGCGACATCCTGACGTCTGCCGGCATGGCGCGCAGCCCAGTAACCGAGTGGCAGGGCGATGATGACGGCCAGCAGCATGCTGACCAGCGCCAGCCGCGCGGTCGCCGGCACCCGTTCGGCTATGCGCGCCAGTACTGGCCGATGATCAATCAAGCTGAAGCCCCAGTCGCCATGGCAGAGGCCGCTGAGGTAGAGCAGGTATTGATCGAGGATGGGTTGATCCAGGTGTAGCGCGTGGCGTAGGGCGGCGCGGTCGGCCGGCATGGCTGTCTCACCGAGCAGCGCATCGACCGGATCGCCCGGTACCAGATGCAGCAGAAAGAAGACCAGCGTCGCCACCCCCAGCAGTGTCGGCACGGCTTGCGCAATGCGCATGAGAACTAGGCGTGCAAACATGGCGATGGGCGGCGGTTAGCGGCGATTAGCGCCGCTTGCGCTGCAGCCGCTGTTTGAGTTTCGGGCTCTCCACCCAGTGGCGTAGCAGCATGATCTGCTGGCCGCCGCGCGACTCCTGACAGCGCGGGCAGGTGAGGTAGCTGAGAAAGAGGTTTTTCGGCATGCGCCCCGCATCGAAGAGCTCGGACTGCATGCTGCGGATGGTGCCTTTGATCTGCGAGACATTGCCCTGAAACAGGCGCGCACGCAGCATGTAGGGGTCGGGCAGGCGATAGGTGCGCCGCGCCATGGACTGCTCTTCAGCCAACAGCGCCAGAATACGGCCGCGGAAGAGGCCGGTTTCGGCGAGCACGAAGCCCGGCCACTGCTCGGTGAGTTCCAGTTTTTCAATATCTTGATGTTGGCGATCCAGATAGGCCTCAAAGCCGATCGGCATGCCGAAGAGTGCCGCTGATTTCTGCTCGTGCACGAGGGTGGCGCCGAGATCAATATCTTTGCCATCCCAGTCGGGGAACTCGGAGGGGCAGCCGCACTCCAGACGCATGGCTCAGCGATCCTTTTTGTAGATGTCTTTGAGGGTCATCAGCACATTGGCGAGATAGACCCAGAAGCCGACAGCCAGCACAGAGGCGGCTATCGAGATCACCGGTCCGTAGAAACGATGCACCGCCGGCACTTTGGCCGGATCGGTGAGCCAGAGGTTGCCCTCGATGAAGCCGAAGATGAGCAGAGCGATGTAGAAGGAGGAGACGCCGATCGTGGTCCACCAGAAGGAGTGCTCGGCCATGCGGTGGGAGTGGATCGGTTTGCCGGTGATCTTGGGCAGCATGTAGTAGGTGACCGCCATGCCGAGGATGGTCACGCCGCCGACGAGATTGATATGGGCATGCGCCAGCGGATCGATCATGTGGCCAGGGCCGCCGTAGGGGCTGCCGATGGAGTCGAGCCAGGCGCGCACGGCGGGGATGACCTGGAGCAGCCCATGCACGGTGCCGATGAAAAAGGAGACGACGGACATGATGAGGAATTTGACAAGATAGAGGTGTTCGTTCGGGGTGGCATTGGACATGGTCGCGGACGCTAGAAGGCTGCTGTCGTGAAATCAATCGAAGGCGATATTTCGGCAAGGGTTGTTGGCGTGGGTGATTGCGTTATGGTGCGCTTGGACGACGAATGGATAGAAGGTGGGTGCATAGTGAGTCACGAGATTGATTTGAATGATCCGAAACATGCAGAGGCGGCGGAACATGTGCGCGGTCTGTTGCAATATATTGGCGAAGATGTCGATCGTGAAGGGTTGCAGGAGACACCGGCGCGCGTGTTGGCGGCGATGGGTGAGCACTTTTCCGGCTACCGTGAAGACCCCAAGGAGCATCTGCTCAAGACCTTTGAAGAGGTGGAGGGGTATGACGAGGTGGTGCTGGTCTCCGACATCGCCATCCACAGCCACTGCGAACACCACATGGTGCCGTTCATCGGCAAGGCGCATGTCGCTTACATCCCCGGCGGGCGTGTGGTCGGGCTATCGAAACTGGCGCGTGTGGTCGAAGGCTATGCCAAACGGTTGCAGATTCAGGAGAAGCTGACCATGCAGGTCGCCAACGCCATCGAAGAGGTGCTGCAGCCGGAGGGGGTGGCGGTGATTATTCAGTGTCAGCACTTCTGCATGTGCTATCGCGGCATTCACAAGCCGAACTCATGGACGACCACATCGAAGCTGACCGGTGCCTTCCTCAACAACCCCTCGTCGCGGCTGGAGCTGTTTCAGCTAATCGGTATGGAGAAGAGCAGCGCCTGAGTCGCGGTGCAGCAGCAGTTTATTGCGATACTCCTCTGGATCTTTGGTCTGGGTCATGGCGCCGGCGCGCGGGAATAGCGCATCATAGAGGCGTGAAACCCAGAAACGCAGCGCCGCCAACCGCAGCAGCATGGGGAGCGCTGCCCGCTCATCTGCCTGCAGTGCCCTTGCCGATTCGTAACCGTTCAGAAATGCGCCAACCCGCGCACGATCCTCCGGCGACAGGTCGATGGCCTGCGCATTCAGCGCGATGGCAATATCCATGCAAAACGGGGCGTGGTGCGCGTAGTAGAAATCGATGATGCCGGAGACGGTGTCACCCTCAAAGAGAATGTTATCGACAAAGAGATCGCCATGGATCACGCCGCTGGGCAGTCCATCGATGCTGCTGTCTTGTTGCGCAGCAAGCTCGCTGGTGAGCAGCGTGGAGGCTGCGTTGCCATACTTTTCGGCGGTTTTCTCCTGTACCTGTGCAACGGTTTCAATCAGCCACGGCATGCCGGTCGGGTTATCGCGATGTAGCGGAAAGTCGTTGCCGGCGAGGTGCAGTTCAGCCAGCGCCCGGCCGGCTGCGTGGAGCTGCGCCATATTGAGGTGATCCAGCGTGCGCCCATGCAGGCAGGAGACGATACACCCCTGCTTGCCGTGAAAGTCAAAAATCAGT
>JALUXN010000260.1 GCA_027018975.1 Mariprofundaceae bacterium
GATCTCGTTGCCGCGCCCCGGCTGCACCGATTTGAGCAGCGTCATCAGGCGCGGTGTGAAGATGTAGCGGCCGATCATGGCGTAGTTGGATGGCGCTTGTTCGGCTGACGGTTTCTCCACCATGTGCTGCAACCGCATGCGGCCGGCATCGTCGCGGCTGTAATCGACAATGCCATATTTGTGCACCTGATCGGGTGTCACTTCGACCAACCCGATCACGGAACAGCCGGTCGCTTCATACACCGCCTGCAACTGCTGCATGGCCGGCGTGTCGTGGATAATCAGTTCATCGGCCAGCGAGACACCGAACGCTTCATCGCCGACCCAGTGACGGGCGCATAGCACCGCATGACCCAAGCCGAGCGCCTGTTTCTGGCGTACATAGATCACCTCCGCCATGCGAGCGATGCGCGACACCTCGGTGTAGATCTCACTCTTGCCGGCCGCCTTCAGGTTCGCCTCCAGCTCGGCGGAGATGTCGAAATGATCCTCGATGGCACGTTTGCCGCGGCCGGTGATCATGATGATCTGCTCCATGCCGGCGGCCAGCGCCTCTTCGACGCCGTATTGAATCAGCGGCTTATCGACAATGGTCAGCATCTCCTTCGGGCTCGCCTTGGTGGCAGGCAAAAAGCGGGTGCCAAGCCCGGCCGCCGGAAAAATAATCTTACGCAGCGGCTTCAGCCTATCGCTCACGTCAGGAGAGTCGGCCGTAGGAGTGCAGACCGGAGAGGTACATGTTGACGCCGAGGAAGCAGAACACAGTCACGAGGAAACCGGCCACCGCCCACCAAGCGAGTGCTTTGCCGTGCCAGCCGTGTGACACGCGGGCATGCAGATAGGCGCCATAGACGAGCCAGACGATCAGCGCCCAGGTCTCTTTCGGATCCCAAGACCAGTAGCCGCCCCACGCCTCGGCTGCCCATGCCGCACCGAGGATCGTCGCCAGAGTGAAGGCAGGGAAACCGATCGCCACCGCCTTGTAGGCGAGCAGATCGAGCTGCTCCAGTGTTGGAAAAATCGCCAGCATCTTGGAGTTGCTCCCCTTTGCCTCCAAGCGGTGGCGTACCAGATAGGCCATGCCGGCACCGCAGGCGACCGCAAATGAGCCGTAGCCGACAAAGTTCATCGGCACATGGATCTTCATCCAGTAGGACTGCAGCGCTGGCACCAGCGGCTTGATCTCGCCTTGGCCAACCGAATCGAGCCAGATGCCGAAGAAGACGCCGGCGGAGACCAGCGTCATCACAAAGGCGCCCATCGCCTTGGCCTGATAACGCTTCTCCAGCGCCAGATAGACGGCTGCAGTGATGCAGAAGAGGAGGATAAAGACTTCGTAGAGGTTAGAGACCGGTGCGTGACCGATATTCATATCGAACAGGTAGGATTCGTGCCAGCGCAGCAGCAGCGCTGAACCGCCGAGATAGACGCCGATGTAGGCAGTGGCGGTGGCCACGCGGCCGATGAAGGTCTCCGGTGCAAAGAGGTAGGCGATATAGGCGACGGCCGAGAAGATGAAGGTGACATTCATCGCCATGATCACACGGCCGGCAAAGAGGTTGGACTGGTCATCGTAGCTGATCGCCTCCTGTGCCGGCTCGAATCGCGCCCAGATCGCTGCGAGGATGACCATCAGGATAAAACCATCCAGCCACGGGGTGATATTGCGCGCCATTTTGGCATCGAGCAGGTTCGGCTTGATGGCGCTGGCCACGGCGGCGAATGCGCAGCCGGTCAAGGCACCGGAGCCGCCCCACAGCACCCCCTTCATGCTGAGAATCTGATAGAGGAAGGCGTTCTCCTCATAGCCGTTGGCGCCATAGATCGCCATCGCGGCAATACCGAGCGCTGCGCCGAGGTAGGCATTGAAACGCATCCATACCCAGCGCCCCCGATAGAGCGTGCTGCTTACATTACTGTTGGTCATCGTTGTCATACTCACTCCTGTGTGAAGGCTAACATGCGCTGTCAGCTCGATTGTGGCGCATCATCATTTTTAAACTGCGTGAAGAGATCATTAAAAAACTTACTGAACACAAGGGGATTGCGCGTCACCATGCCGGCCAGCGCCACGTCGGAACCACCCTCACTCTCACGCACAATCAGCCACAACTTGCGATGTGGCATATAGAACATAATGCAGAGCCCGATCACCAGCATGGCACTGCCGAACCAGACCACATTCATGCCGGGATCCTTGGCCAGCTGCAGGCCGGTGTAGTAGTGCTGTTTGAAGTCGCCCAACATCGGCAACATCGGCCACGGCAGGCCGGAGAGCACATTCACCGCCTGCAGCGTGCGCATCGCCATCTGCTGGAAATCGGCCGGCCATTTCTGCCTGTCCGCACCGAACACCTCAACCATCGCCGCCCGGAAAGCCGCCAGATTGGCCGCTCTCGCCTGCGCTTTGTCCTGCTTCTTCTTCCCCTGATTGGCATCGCTAAGATGGTGCATGAAGGCGTGGAAGAGCTTCCACTCCACCGGATTGGTGAGATCCAGCCCCAATGGAATCGGCTTATAGTCCGCCTTATCGCCGGTAAAAGAGAGCATGATAAATGAGCCCTGATTATGCCCTTCCGGGTCGGTAAACGGATTCATGAACGCCTTGATCTTCACCGGTTTGAAGCCCGGATAGCGCAGCTCATACTCCACCGCCGGCCCCAGATCCTTAAAGTCGGTCGGCTTGCCGGGGTCGGCCATATTCTCCACATTATACGGTTTGAAATCGGTTACGCGGATATCGAGGCCGCTCTTCGGATCTTTCCAGCCGTCATAGACATGCGTCGTCGCCTCTGTGATCTTGCCGGAGCCATCGAGGTGGTAGAGCTTGAAGGTGATCTCAGACCCGCCATCGCCGAAGCTGGCCTGATAGATGCGCACCCCTTTGTAGTAGAGCGGCTCGTTGACGATAATATCTTTGGTCAACACCTCTTTGCCATGGTCGATAATGGTGAGATTACTGCGGAACTCTTTGGGTGCGCCGGTCGGGAAGAAGTCGATAAAGAAGCTGTTGCAGCGCACATAGAACGGCATGGTCAGATTGCCGGTCTCGGTACCTTCGGAGAAGGAGATCTCATTCTCCATGCTCCCCTCCGGCACCGCCATGGTGCCGCGGAAGCCGTAATTGGCACCGATCCAGCCGCCGACCAGAATGACCAGAATCGCACTGTGCACCAGAATATAGCCCCACTTATTCCAGCGCCCCTTGTCTGCGCGCAGATAGTGGACGCCATCCTGCTCGACGGTGCGGAACTCCCACCCCGGCAGGCGCGCCTGCAAACGCTGCTGCAGTGCCGCTGCATCCTCCGACGCCTGCCAGCGGTGCAGATATTGAAACCGTTTGAGCGCCTTTTCGGGGATCGTCGCTTTGCGCTGGCGCATCTCCTTGAGCATCTTCGGCACATTGCGCCACAGGCAAGAGGCGAGCGACACCATCAAAAAGGCGAGCATGCCCATGAACCACCAGGTGTGGTACATATCGAACAGGCCGAGCGAGCGGAACACCCAGTACCAGAGCGGCCCGAACTGCTGCAGGTAATCCGCCTGCGCTTGGTTCTGCAGCAGCACCGTGCCGATCACCGAAGCGATCGACAGCACCACCAGCAGGACAATGGCCAGCGACATCGAGCCGAGGCGCTGCCAGATAGATTTGATCAAGTCAGGAAACGATTGCATGCGCGGCATGGTAGCCACTCAAATAGATAGCGTCATCACCGGATCACGGTGGAACCATTACCCCTTATTCGCAGTATGGTTGAAGCCCTGCCCGAGCCGCCCACGCCAGCCACCCGTCCAGCCAGCACACGATGATGGCGCAGCACGGCGCGGCGACCGGGCGCAAAGGTGCACGCGCCCTTCCGGTTCAGGCTGCTGGAGATCAACAGACCGCCACAGGTCGCCGCCAACTGACGACACTGCAGCATGCCATCCACCCGTACCGCCACACGCCCCCGCTGAACACAGCCGGCGGGCAACCCCGGCTTGGCGGGGAAGATCAGCGTGGTGCTGCCCGGCCACGACTGTCGAGCCAGGCAGCGCAAAGTGGGTGAGATGAAACGCGCCAGTGATAGCGCCGTGTGGGTGGAGTCAACCAGCAGCAGGAACGGCCCACGCCGCCCTTTGAAGCGGCGCATGGCGGCGACTCCGTGCGCATCCGCCATCGCCACTGCCCCCGGCAGGGTCGATGTGTAGTGTGCCAACAGCGCGCCGTGCCGCAACAATACGGTTGCCCGCAGCGCAGCCAGTTTCAGCCGCACACGGTGCTGTGAATGACTGCAAAGCAGGTGGCTACCCTTCAGCTAAAATCGCCTCAGCCTGCGCGGCGCGATCCTCTTTGAGCAGGCGGGTGAGCCGTTCATCGTGCTGCGCCAGCATCTGAATGGCCAGCAGGCCGGCATTCTTGGCGCCGTTGATGCCGACTGTCGCCACCGGCAGGCCGGGTGGCATCATCACCGTCGAGTGCAGCGCATCCTCACCCTGCAGCGGGCCGGCAGCGATCGGCACGCCAATCACCGGTTTCACGGTTTTCGAGCAGACCACGCCGGCCAGATGCGCCGCCATCCCTGCCGCGCAGATAAAGACCTGACAGCCGGCTGCTTCGGCCGCTTTGACCGCTTCGATGGTCGCCTCGGGTGTGCGGTGTGCTGAGCGGATCATGGTACGGTAGGGGACATCGAATGCATCCAGCACCGCTTCCGTTTTCTCCATGATCGGGCGGTCGGATTTGCTGCCCATGAGAATCAAGACTTGAATCGGCTCCATCACGCACCCTCCTCTCTGCCCACGGCGCGATAGCCGATATCACGCCGATAAAAACCGCCCGGCCAATCCAGTTTTTCTAACGCCTGATAGACCTGCTTCTGCGCCGCGCTGGCCGATTCCGCCACCGCCGTCACACCCAGTACGCGTCCGCCGCTGTTGACCAGCTGCCCATCTTTCAAAGCGGTGCCGGCATGGAAGACTGTCGTGCCGGCGGCCTCCACGGCATCGATGCCGCCGATCACCTGCCCCTTCTCGAAATGGTTCGGATAACCCTCGGAGCTAACCACAACACAGAGCGCCGTGCCGTCATGCCACGCCAGCTCCACCTCATCGAGCCGCTTCTCGGCTGCCGCCAATAGCACCTCGCCGAGATCAGACTGCAGGCGACACATCAGCGGCTGACACTCCGGATCGCCGAAGCGGACATTGAACTCCAGCGTCTTCGGCCCATCTTCGGTGAGCATCACGCCGGCGTAGAGCGTGCCGATAAACTCCGCCCCCTTCTTGTTCAGCGCCGCAATGATCGGCTTGGCGATGGTTTCCAATACCTGCTCAGCGACCGCATCGGTAACACACGGTGCCGGCGAGTAAGCGCCCATACCACCGGTATTCGGCCCCTGGTCACCATCGCGCAGCGCTTTGTGATCCTGTGACGAAGCGAGCGGCAGGATGGTGTCGCCGGAGACCAGAAAGAGACAGGAGGCCTCCTCGCCGACCAGACACTCCTCGATAATCACCTGCGAACCCGCGTCGCCGAAACTGTTGCCGGCGAGCATGTCGCGCGCCGCAGCCACCGCCTCCTGCTCGCTCTGGGCGACAATCACCCCTTTGCCGGCCGCCAGCCCCGAGGCTTTCACCACAATCGGCGCGCCCCAGCTGCGGATCGTCTTCTCCGCCTCATCGGGGTCGACATGCACCTCAAAACGCGCCGTCGGCACGCCGGCCTGATGCATCAACCGCTTGGAGAACGATTTACTCCCCTCCAGCTGCGCCGCCTCCCTGTTCGGCCCGAAGACAGCAAAGCCGCGCTCGCGCAGCCGGTTGCCGAGACCGGCCACCAGCGGTACCTCCGGCCCCACAACCACCAGATCGGGCTGCTCCGCCTCGGCCAGTGTCACTAAGCCATCCAGATCATCAGCTGCCACCGCCACACAGCGGGCATCTTGCGCAATACCGGGATTACCCGGCGCGCAGATCACCTCGGCAACCGAGGCTGAACGCTTCAATTTCCAGCAGAGCGCATGTTCGCGCCCGCCACCACCGACCACCAATACCTTCATATATCTTTCTCCGTCAGAAATCTCGTCTTTTGCAATTTCAGCCACATGCTAGAACTGTTCAGATCGCCCACGGTTTGTTCGATAGCAAGGCGAACACGCGCAGTGTGCTGTTGCACATGAGCATGTTCAACGCAGCTAGCGGACAAACCGTGGGATGAGCTGAACAGTTCTCTTCACGTTTGCGGCCAGACCAACACCGGCTTGCGAGCCGCCTGCGTCTCATCGAGCCGGCGGCGGAACGGCTTCACCGGCGCGGCATGCAGCGCCTCGGTCTCACCCGCCTCACACTGGGCGGCAATCTCCAACATTGCATCACAAAATGCATCCAGTGTCGCGCGCGACTCGGTTTCGGTCGGCTCGATCAGCATCGCACCATGCACAATCAGCGGGAAATAGACTGTCATCGGATGGAAGCCGAGATCGATCAGCTGCTTGGCAATATCGAGCGTCTTGACGCCATGCTTCTCCTGCTTGGCATCGGTGAGCAGGCACTCATGTTTGCAGCGGCCATCGAACGGCACATGGTAGGCGTCTTTCAAGCGGCTCAACACATAGTTGGCGTTGAGCACCGCATCTTCGGCGATTTTATGCAGATGATTCTTTCCAAACGCAGCGATATAGGCGGCGGCACGCAGCAGCACACCGGTCTGACCGATCGCGCCGAGCACCGAGCCGATCGACTGCTCGCTGCTGTGCAGGAGTCGATAGTGCTCGCCATCTTTGACAATGCGCGGCACCGGCAAAAATGGCGCCAGTGTCTCGTTGACCGCCACCGGCCCGCCACCCGGTCCGCCGCCGCCATGCGGGGTGGAGAAGGTTTTGTGGACATTGATATGCAGGCAGTCGATGCCCATATCGCCCGGCCGCGCCACGCCGACCAGCGCGTTGAGATTGGCGCCATCGCCATAGACCAGGCCCCCGGCGGCATGCACCAGTTGGCAGATCTCTTTGATGTCCGATTCAAACGCGCCGGCGGTGTTGGGGTTGGTCATCATCAGGGCGGCGGTGTCGTCATCGAGATGCGCTTTCAGCTCATCCAGATCGATGCGGCCATCGGCACCGGATTTCAGCTCCACCGTGTACATACCGCAAAGCGCGGCGGAGGCGGGATTGGTGCCGTGCGCCGAATCGGGCACCAGCACCTTTTTGCGATGCTGCTGGCCGCGCGCATCGAGTGCAGCGCGAATCATCATCAAGCCGGTGACCTCGCCATGCGCGCCGGCCGCCGGCTGCAGGGTGATATGCGAAAAGCCACTGATCTCGGCCAGCCACGTCTGCAGCTCATAGAGCAGCGCCAGCGCGCCCTGCACTGTCTCATCCGGCTGATCGGGGTGGATATGCGCCAATCCGGGCAGACGCACCACCTGTTCATTGACGCGGGGATTGTATTTCATGGTGCAGGAGCCAAGCGGATAAAAACCGGTCTCGATGCCGTGATTCCACTGGCTCAGGCGGACAAAGTGGCGCACCGCCTCCGGCTCCGACAGGCCGGGAATGCCGGCCGGCGTTTGGCGTGCAAAAGCGTTCAGCGCATCGTCGACCTCGCCTTCGACACCGGGCAGCTGAATCGCGGTCGCAGCCAGATGCTCATGTTCAAAGAGCAACGGCTCCTCGTGCTGGATGCCGGCGGTGGCGGAGTATGTTCGGGTCTTATGGGTTTGGTTCTCGTGGGATGCGCTCATCATGCCGCCTCCTCTGCGGTGGATTTCAGATGTTGCAGGTAGCGGTCGATATCCGCCGCCTCGACCATCTCGGTGGTGGCTACCAGCAGATGGCGCGGCTCAGCAGCCGCATCAAGGCGCTCCAGCGGGATGCCGGCGAAGATGTGGTCGGCTTCTGCTATGGCCAAGAATCGGTCGCGCGTTGCACGATCGGCAAAGGTGAGCAGCGTCTCGTTGTAGTGGGCGCCGCCGGCAGCTGAAACGTGCGCGGGGAGTCCGGCGACCAAGCGCTGCAGGGCGGCGGCGGAGCGTTGTGCCACAGTATGCAGGCCGGCATCGCCCATCAGTGTCATGTAGGTGGCGGCGGCGGTGCACATCAGCCCCTGATTGGAGCAGATGTTGCTGGTCGCCTTTTCGCGGCGGATATGCTGCTCGCGGGTGGAGAGGGTGAGCACGAAGCCGCGCTTGCCGTCGGCATCGGTGGTCATGCCGCAGACGCGCCCCGGCATCTGGCGCACATACTTCTGTTTGCAGGCGAACAGCCCCAGATGCGGGCCGCCATAGCCCATCGGAATGCCGAGTGACTGGCCGGAACCGACCGCAATATCGGCGCCGAGTGCGCCTGGCGACTCGATCAGTGCGAAGGCGGAGATGTCGGAGAAGGCGACCACCATCAGGCATTTGTGCGCGTCACAGGCGGCGCGCAGGGCGGCGAGTTCGTACACCGTGCCGTAAAAGTCGGGATACTGGACGATGACGCAGGCGGTCTGCTCGTCGATGGCGGCGATGATTGCATCGACATCGGTGGTGAACTGGTCGCTGGCGATTT
>JALUXN010000261.1 GCA_027018975.1 Mariprofundaceae bacterium
TCTGAAGACGGCAGTGTTGCAGGCCGGTGCGGTGCGTGTGCGGCCGATTATCTTGACGGCGCTGGCGGTGATTGCCGGTACGTCGATCATGATGAGCGATCCGGTCTTCGGCGGCTTGGGTGTGTCGATGGTCTTCGGCACGCTGTCGGCAACCGTATTGACCCTCTTCATTACACCACTGATGTACTATCTGTGGCAGCGCCAAAAATCTTAAAAACAAGGAGAAACAGATGACTATACCACGTTTAATTCGCATCATCGCAGGCACATTTATCCTGCTCAGCCTCTACCTATCCTACCGCTACAACGGCGTGGACTTTTCGCAGCCGACCTGGCTCTGGTTCACCGCCTTTGTGGGCGCCAACCTGCTGCAGTCCGGATTCACGCAGTGGTGTTTGATGGAGGTGATTCTCTCCAAGCTCGGCTTTAAGCACGGCTGAATCGTCGCCCAGTGATATTTTAACCACACAGTTTTGAGTCGGCAGCATGAACACCTCTGCAGCCGATTCACCCAGTTGACGGGTGCGGCCGGGCTCTCTCCCCCCTCCCTTCGGAAACCCCGGTTGTACCCGTCATCCCTCACCATCCCCAAAAAGGAGTCAACAACAGATGCAGAATAATATCGGCTATATCGCTCTGGCCGTAGTGCTCGGCTGGATGCTCTGGCAGCGGGTGATCGCACCCAAGCTCTCCGGCGTCAAAACGATCTCGGCTAGCGATTACATGAGCTTCCGGAATGAAAAACATACCCTGCTGGATGTGCGTCAGCCCGGCGAGTGGCAGTCCGGCCACGCCAGCCATGCGATCCATATCCCGCTGGGCGAAGTGAAGCGCCGTCTCGGCGAGATTCCGAAAGATCGGCCGGTGGTGGTGATCTGTGCCTCCGGTAATCGCTCGGCGATGGCGGCGATCACACTGGCCAAAGCGGGTTTTGATTCCGTTTACAACTTTGCCGGTGGCATGGGCGCGTGGCGCAGCGCCGGCCTGCCGGTCACATAATTTGCCAGTCACACAGAGGAGAGAATGATGCAAACAGCGATAAAACGATGGATGGTGGCAACAGTCATGCTGATCACACTACCGCTGGTGGCGACAGCCTGCGGTTTCGGCGAGCAGACAGCGGAGGGGTATGAGAATGCCAGCATCGCCCACACCCACGACCACTGGCAGCAGGGCGCGGCATCGCCGATTCCCTTTATGCTGCTCGATGTACGTACACCCGAGGAGTATGCCGCAGGGCATATCAAGGGAGCGAAGTTGATTCCGCTGCAAGCGCTGGCTGATCACTTGCGTGATGTACCGCACGACAAGCAGGTCTATGTCTATTGCCAATCCGGCGGGCGCTCGGCGCGGGCGGCGAAGTTTCTTGCCCAACACGGGTACAAAAATATTGAAAATGTGAAGGGTGGCATCGAGGCGTGGAAAGCGGCCGGCTACCCGGTGGAGAAGAGGTCATGAATGCCATGCAGATGAAAGAGATGAACGTCAACGAATTGTATCCCAAATGGCTGATCGCCAATGAGAAAGGGCGGCCGATCAAGCTGATCGATGTGCGCGAACCACACGAATATGCCGCCGGCCATGTGCCGGGGGCGGAGCTGGTGCCGCTGCGCAGTGTGCCGGCGCGAGTGGACGCTTTTCCGCAGGATGGCGAGGTGTTTGTCATCTGCCGCTCCGGTGGGCGCTCGGCGCAGGCGATTCAGTTTTTGCGTCAGCAGCAGGGTCACGATAACCTCATCAACATTGCCGGCGGCACCATGGCTTGGGCGCAAGCCGGCTATCCGATCGATCAGGAGGCGTAAAATGGCAGATTATGGTATGAGAAGGGTGTTTGATGGTGATGTCGAAGCGGCTGAGACGGCGATCACCGAGGCGTTGAAAGATGTCGGTTTCGGCGTGTTGACCCGCATCGATGTGGCGGCGACGTTGAAAAAGAAGATCGATGTTGATCGTCCGCCCTATGTGATTCTCGGCGCATGCAATCCCAAATTCGCCCATCAGGGCATCAGCAGCGAGCCGGAGCTGGGGCTGCTGCTACCATGCAATGTGCTCATCTATGTCGATGATGCGGGGCAGACGGTGGTATCGATGATCGATCCGGCCGCCATGGTGGGCATGATCGACAACCCCGAGATGCAGCATTTGGCCGATGAGGTCAAACCGCTGCTGCAAAGCGCCTTGCAGGCGATCTGATCCATTCCGGTTCGCAACAATATGACAGCGCGCTGGCTCAACCACTTCCCTGAACTGGCGCAGATTGATGATGCGCCTTGGCAACGTACTGCGGCCAAGGCGATGCGCATGCAGGTCAAACGCGGCAGCGTGCTGTTCCGCGACGGTGATGCCTGCAACGGCTATGTGCTGGTAGTCAGCGGCTCGGTGCGGGTGCAGAAGATCGATCCGCAGGGGCATGAGATTGTCCTCTATCGCGTCGAGGAAGGGCAGAGCTGCATGTTGACCACCACCTGCCTGCTGGGACACCAGACCTATCCAGCGGAGGGAGTGGCCGAGAGCGATGTGGATCTGGTACTGCTGCCGCGCGACGCCTTCGACCGTGCCCTCTCCGATTCACCGAAATTCCGACAATTTGTGATGGCCAGAATCGGCGAGCGGATCAGTGATCTGATGCTGCTGCTCGAAGATGTCGCCTTTGGCCGCAAAGATGCCCGCTTGGCGGCGTTTCTGCTCAAACAGGCTGCCGAGTCCGGCGATCAGTTGCAGATCACCCATCGCGAGCTGGCGGTGGAGCTGGGTACCGCGCGCGAAGTGGTGAGCCGACTGCTCAAAGATTTTGAGCGCAAAGGGATGGTAGCGCTGGGGCGCAACCGAATCACGCTGCTGCATCACCGCCGTCTGACTGAAATTGCCGAGCGCGAATGCTGACAAACAATATCGCGTCATCCCCGAACGCCTCTATCGGGGATCTATTGCTGCGCAGCTTCCCGATAAAACCCTTAGGGGCGAGCTTGGCTGATTTTTGGTGACATTGTCACTGAAGAGGATGCCCGAGCCCCCTAGCCTTCCCCCATCATCGACGGACAAAAGGAGGTTAGTGATGAAAGCAAATGTAGGTGGTATCGATCGGATGGTTCGTTTGTTGGGTGGCTTGGCGTTGATCGCCTTCGGCCTGCTCG
This sequence comes from Mariprofundaceae bacterium, assembly GCA_027018975.1. Lineage (GTDB taxonomy): Bacteria > Pseudomonadota > Zetaproteobacteria > Mariprofundales > Mariprofundaceae > Mariprofundus. The sequence continues at coordinate 3,135 of JALUXN010000261.1, forward strand.
GCGGACTGGCTTCACCCTGGAATATCGTGGCCATGGTTGCCGGAGCGGTATTCACATTGACGGCAGTGATCAAATTCTGCCCGCTCTATACGATTTTCGGCATCAATTCCTGTTCAGCGAATTAAGCACTTTACTTATTACATTATCATATTATGATTCGCCAATCTTTACGGCGCGGGTCTTCAGTTCCATGCAGGTGTCAAATGTGACACCAAGAAGCCTGCATGGTTGCGGGGTGGAGTCTTCTCCACCCCAATACTCGCATAGAGAAGAAAAAACGGTTCAGCCGTATCGCTGAATATACCTGATATTAGGAAAGTCTTTACTTATTATATCATATATTCATTATACGCACACCATGGTCGGCAAACGGCCAATAAAAAAGAGGGCCATAGTGGATGCCCTCGACAAAGTGAGGTAAATAAACTATGGCACATGTTGCAATTATAGGCGCCGGCATTGGCGGTATGCCGGCGGCATACGAAATGAAAGACGCACTCAAAAAACTGGGTGGTCAACATGAAGTGACGGTAATATCGAATGTCGATTTCTTCCACTTCACCCCTTCCAACCCATGGGTCGCTGTCGGCTGGCGCAGTAAAGAGCAGATCAGCTTCGAATGCGCCCCCTATCTGAACAAAAAGGGGATCAATTTCCTCTCCTGTGGTGTCGATAAAATTGAGGCAGAAGAGAATCGCCTCCTGCTCGGCAATGGCCAGCACCTCGATTATGATTATCTGATTGTCGCCACCGGGCCCCGCCTCGCCTTTGAACTCATCCCCGGCATGGGGCCTGACGCACACACCCACTCCATCTGTCACGTGGATCACGCCATCACGACTCATCGCGCATTTGAAGAGTTCTGCAAGAACCCCGGCCCGATTGTCGTCGGCGCTGTTCAAGGTGTCTCCTGTTTCGGCCCTGCCTATGAGTTCGCCATGATTCTGGATACTGAGCTGCGCCGCCGGAAGATTCGCGACAAGGTGCCGATGACCTTTATCACACCGGAGCCCTACATCGGCCACCTTGGTCTGGGCGGCGTCGAGGACTCCAAGGGATTGCTCGAAGCAGAGTTCCGCAAACGCGAAATCAAGTTCATCACAAACTGCAAAACCACCGCTGTACATGAAGATTCCCTCGATTATGAAGAGGTCGATCGCAACGGCGAAGTGATTGCTTCCGGCTCACTCGATCAGAAATTTGCTATGCTGATGCCGCCATTCCGTGGTGTTGGTCCGGTCGCTGAGTGCGAGGGCTTGGTCAATCCGATGGGCTTTGTGATGATCAATGAGTACCAGCAGAACCCGAAATTCCATAATATTTACGGCACTGGCGTGATCGTGGCTATCCCTCCGGTTGAGGCGACACCCGTACCGGTCGGTACACCGAAGACCGGCTTCATGATCGAATCGATGACCACGGCCATTGTGCATAACATCATCCACGATCTGAAAGGCGAGAAGCCGGAGCAGTGCGGCACTTGGGGTGCGATCTGCTTGGCCGACTTCGGTGATGGCGGTGTGGCGCTGGTCGCCTATCCGCAGATTCCACCGCGCAACAAGACTTGGGCGAAAGGCGGCGGTTGGGTGCATACCGCCAAGGTCGGTTTCGAGAAGTATTTCATGCGCAAGATGCGCACCGGCGTCTCCGAGCCATTTATCGAGAAGGCATTCCTCAAACGGATGGGGATTGAACGCCTGAAATAACCGGCGATGATAAGCCCCGTGCCAAGCTGGCGCGGGGCTTGTTTTGCAGACAGGAGATCGTATGTCTGACTACAAACGCTATACCGACGAACTGTCAGCCACCATTGGCGGCATCCGCAAAGATATTCCCGATGTGATGAAGGGCTTTTCGGCGATGGCCGGCGCAGCGCTTGCTAATGGTGCAGTGGACAAAAAGACCAAGGAGATGATCGCGCTGGCCATCGGCGTGGCCGGTCACTGCAAGGGGTGTATCGGTTTTCATGTGAAGGCGCTGGTGGCGCTTGGGGTCACACGCGAAGAGTTGGTCGAGGTGCTCGGCATGGCCATCTACATGGGTGGCGGGCCGTCGCTGATGTATGCAGCAGAGGCGATGCAGGCCTTTGAGGAGTTTTCCGGCACATGAGACGGATGCTCGCATGGCTGCACTGCCCATCGATGGGTATGCTGATTGCGGCGGCGCTGCTGCTGGGTGCGATGCCACTGGTGCCGGAGCCGCATCTGGTTGAAAAACTGCGTATGCTGTTCAACGGCACGCTGGTGAAGCCGATCGACATCTTTGATCTCTTCTGGCATAGCTGGCCCATTCTGTGGATTATTCTCCGTTTGCTCACGCCGGGTGCGGCTGGGCAATGCGCCATAGGAGGTCGATGATGCAATTGATGATTGATCTGATTCTACTGGTTCTGATTGTGATGTACTGCTGGGAGGCTTACAGCAAGCGGCGACTGTGGTTTGTTGTGCCGGTCTATCTCTGGATGAAATTTGCCAAAGGGCGCGGTTTTTTGGCGCAGCTGTTGATCTTTTCACTGCCGACAGTGAGCTGGCTGCTGCTCTGCCACTGGATCAATACCCACGGTTGGCACGCCACAGCGGCAGGCGGCATGTTGATCGCCATGACAGTAGGTCTGCAGGCCATGCGTATGGCCGAGGAGGAGCAAAAATGGAAACGCGATCAATACGATGGGAAATTCGGCCAATGAAACGGCTGCTGTTGGGAGTGGCGACCACGCTTGGCGCATCATCCAGCTGGGCTGATCCGCTCGACACCGGCGAAGCCTATGTGGATCGTGCTGCACCGCCGGCGTGGATGGATAAGATTGATTTTGGTCTGCTGCTGGTCGATTACGGCATCTTTGCGTTGACGATTGTGGCGATGGGCTGGTTGCTGATCAAGCGCTCGGATCTGTTATCGCGCTTGGAGTCACGCATCTTCGCTCCGTTTTCAGCGATCTTCGCTGCCGCCAAACGTGTCGGCGGAGTCGGTGAACTGCTGCTGCAGATGGTCGGCGGCATGGCGCTGTTTCTGGCGCTGGCTGCATGGGTCTTTTTCTGTCAATGGCTGAAACATGTCGGCCTCGGTGCGCTCTCCATGGCCGGCCTCGCCTTGGTGGCGCTACTGCTGGTGCGTATGATCAAGGGCAAAGAACGCGAAATCCCCGTACCCTAGGTTCACCTGCGGATGGATGCGTGGGAGGAGCGTTATCAGCGGGGCGAGACAGGCTGGGATCGCGGCGGTGTCAGCCCTGCACTGCTGCACTGGCTGGAGAGCGGTGAACTACAACCATGCCGCCTGCTGGTGCCCGGTTGCGGCCGCGGTTATGAAATCGTGGAGCTGGCCAAACGCGGTTTTGCGGTCACCGCGATCGACATTGCCCCTTCGGCTGTAGCTTTTCTGCAACAGCGTCTGGATGAAGCCGACCTGACGGCCACGGTGATCTGTGCCGATCTATTCACCTATCAGCCCGAACAACTCTTTGACGCGGTCTATGAGCAAACCTGCCTCTGCGCCATTCAGCCGGCAGCGCGTGTGGCTTATGAACAGCGTCTGTATAGCTGGCTGCGGGAGGGTGGCATGCTATTTGCTCTCTTCATGCAGACCGGTGTTTCCGGCGGCCCACCATTTCACTGTGACGTTACGCATATGCAAGCGCTATTCCATGCCAAACGCTGGCAGTGGCCGCCGTGCGAAGCCATGACCGTGCCCCACCACGGCGGGAAATTCGAGTTGGGGCACAAGATCGTCAAACGATGCACAGACAGACCATGAGGGAGACAGAGATGACAGACCAAGACGCAATTTTGACACTCTTCAACAAAATTTCCGCTGGTGACTTCACCTATCGGGCAACAGGTGACAGTGAACTGGTGCGACAGGCCAATCTGGTCGCCGAGCAGCTGGAAAAACGGATGCTGGAACAGCTCGATGATATGGTCGGCATGACCATGAGCGCTTTTGAGACCACCATCACCATGGGGCGTCTGGAGCAGGATGTCGGTCATCTGGATGAGCGAGCCTTGGCGATGGCCAGCGCCAGTGAAGAGATGAGCGCCAACGTCACCCATGTCGCCGAACGCACCGACCGCGCCAACATGAGCATCATGGATGCCAACAATCAGAGCCGCGAGGCATCGGCATCGGTCGCCAATGCTGTGGAGGCAATGAAAAATATTGAGCAGCAAGTACAGCAGGCTGACGAGCGGGTACAAGCCCTCTCCGAGGCATCGCGCGAGATCAATGGCATCCTCACGGTCATCAAAAAGATCTCCGATCAGACCAATCTACTGGCACTCAATGCCACCATCGAGGCGGCACGCGCCGGTGAGGCCGGGCGCGGCTTTGCCGTGGTGGCGCACGAGGTGAAGCAGCTCTCTCAGCAGACCAAAGACGCCACTGAAAATATCGTCGAAAAAATCAACCGCATTCAACAGGATATTTCAGCCATTTCGCACGCCATGCTGGGCATCAACGATGCCGTTTCCAAGGGCGATCAGGATATGAGCAGCGTCAACGCGCATATGGAGGAGATGGCTGGCGCACTGCAGATGATTGCCTCCGAGGTGGATCAAGTAACACAGGCGATGCAGGAGCAGTCGGATGCTTCGCACGAAGTGGCGCAGTCGGTTGCTGAGACATCGAGTATGGTCAGCAATGCACGCCAAGTCGTCGATCAAACGCTGAAAGATGCCGATGCGATGGAGAGCAAATTGATCGCCGAGATTCAGGAGTTCGCCGAGATGAAGCTCTCCGGTGCCATCCTGCGTCTGGCCAAGTCCGATCACATCCTCTGGAAGAAACGTTTAATCAATATGATTCTGGATCGTGGCAATATCGAACTCTCCACCGTCGCCAGCCACCACGACTGCCGTCTCGGCAAGTGGTACGATACGCTCGGCAAAGAGGTCTATGGTCACAGCGCCACCTTCAAGGCGTTGGAAGGGCCGCACGAGCAGGTGCATTCACTCGGGCGACGTGCGGTGGAGCGCTACAACGCCGGTGATCGCGAAGCGGCAATCGCCGATGTCGAAGCGATTGCGCCGCTCTCTGAGACGGTCGTTGGCCTGCTCGATAAGTTGATTCAAGAAACCACTTGACGGAGGCTCGGGAAACACCACCATCGGTTTCAGGAAATGTCATCACCCTACTGAGGAGATCCCATGAGCGAATTGAGTCGGGAAGAGATTGAGCAGAAGGTGCAGGGCAGCAACATCTCTTCGCTGCTCATCCTCGTTGGGCTGGTCATTACCGCGCTCTTTCTCCTAGCCGGCATCATCTCCTACTCCGGTGTGAGCAACAAAGAGCAGGCGACAATCCAGCAACAGAAAGCAGAGATTGCAAAACTCAACCAGCAGATCGCCACACTGAAGCAGGAGTACGAGCAAAAACTGAGCCTT
>JALUXN010000262.1 GCA_027018975.1 Mariprofundaceae bacterium
GCGCCCCTGCGCATCCACGCCCTGAAAACCGGTCACCACCGGTACTTCACCGGCCGCCAGATGTTCGATCAGATGCGCGCTCTCCACATGCTTAATCCGCGCCCGCACATGGCAGCTGTCGGTGAGCACGCCGGCCTGCCGCCCATTGAATGAGTAGGCGCGGATACCGCGTTTTTGCAGCGCGATCGCCAGCAAGGCAGCGCTTACCTGTTCGCCGGTGGCGACCATCGCATCGAGCTCGCGGGGCGCCGGTTGATCGGCAAGCGTGTGCGCCATCGCCAACAGCCGATTGGTCTCGCCACTCATCGCCGAGACCACCACCGCCACCTGATGCCCGCGTGCCAGCTCTGCTGCGACAAGATCAGCGGTGCACTCGATCCGCTCCAGCGAGCCGACCGACGTGCCGCCGAATTTCTGCACAATACGCACTATTTTTCATCCTCACGGGTGACCGTGGCAATGCCCACCTTGCCCATATTCAGCTCACGCAACACGTCGAGCACATAGACGATGCGCTTGTGGTGCGTATCGGCATCGGCGCGCAGTACCACACGCATGCTGGTATCGCCCTTGGATGCGTTGAGAATCCGCTTGCGCAGCGCATCATCAGCGACCATCTCGTCGCCGACATAGATCTGCCCCTGCTTGTTGATATTGATGGTCACCTGTTTCTTCTCCTGCTCGGCCGCCTTCGCCTTGCTGGTCGGCAGGTCGAGTTTCAGGCTGGAGGAGACGTTGAAGGTGGTCGAAACCATGAAAAAGATCAGCATCAAAAAGACCACGTCGATCAGCGGCGTGATATCGACGATATAGTCGTTGCGCTTTTTGCGGCGCAGATTCACGCACGCTCCCCTTTCAGCATATCGACAAAGCGCAGCGCATGCTGCTCAATTTCCACAACGAAACGATCCACGCGCGACTCATAATAACGGTAAGCCACCATCGATGGGATAGCGACCGAGAGGCCGAATGCGGTGGAGTTCAACGCCTTGGAGATACCGCCAGCCAGCGCATCGGCCTTGCCCACGCCGACAATGGAGATCTGCTGGAACACCTCGATCATACCGATCACCGTACCCAGCAAGCCAAGCAGCGGCGCAATCGCCGAGATGACACCGAGGATGCCGACGAAGCGATCCAGGCGCGCCACCTCCTGACGCCCCACTTCCTCAAGAATCTCCTTCATCACCGAGCGGCGCACTCCACGATTGGCCAGCGCCACCCAGAGGATGCGGCTCATCGCCGAGTTGTGCATCTGGCAATAGTCCATGGCCGTCTTCACATCGCCGTTGCGCACGGCGACTTCGATCTCACTCACCTCTTTCAGTGGAATCACCACCGAGCGCCGCAGGCTCCACGCCCGCTCAAAGACAATCGCCAACGCCAATACCGATGCGAACAGCAAGATGTACATCACCACGCCGCCCTGCTGAATAAATTCAATCACTTGCTTGCCCCCAATAGCTACGCCTACAGGCCGAAACCGGCCACGCGCCGGCAATTATGGTGAGTGCGCATCAAAAGTCATCCAGCGCCTTCAGGCGCTGGCAATATCGATATGCAGCGTGCGTGCGAAGGCACGGGTGAAGTAGTCTGCCGTTTTGAGTACTGCCCAGCGTTCGAGCAGCAGGTCGCCGTCGCCGATCGGGTGGAGGGTGACGCTCTGATCCTCGATACGCACCTCAATATTGCTGACACGGTTGCGCCGTTCCTTGTTCAGTGCGATGGCCAAACGCAGCAGTGCGCTCAATTGCCACACTTTACGCTGATCGACCGCATCCAGTGCGGCGAAACTGTTGTTGGATGCCGAAGGCGCTGCTTTACGGTGGTAGCGAACCGTCTGTGCAAGAATCTCCTTTTCGCCATCGGTGAGGCCAAGCAGCGGCGAGACGGAGATGAGGTAGGCAGCGTGGCGATGGTGGCCGCCGACGCGGATATACATGCCGATCTCATGCACCAGCGAGGCGATCTCGAGCAGCAGCCGGTCGCGGTGGTGCAGATTGTGCAGTGGGGCGGTTTGATCAAAGAGCGTCAGCGCTAGGCGGGCGACCTGTTTGCCATATTTCTGATCGACGTGGTACTTCTTCTTCAGGCTCTTTGCCCAGGCGAGCAGATTACGGCGCTGCGATTTGAAGGTGCGCTGCTCGCTATCGACCATGTCGAGGATCACGCCATCGAGCAGGCTGGCATCGGGCATCACCATCGCCTTGGCGCCGGAGAGCTGCATGATCTCATGGAAGACCATCGCCGCCGGCAAGATGACATCGGCGCGATCCGGGCGCAGGCCGAGTTCGCGGATACGCGCTTCGTAATTGAGCCCGGCCAGCAGCTGAATCAGCGCCGCCAACGCTGACTGTGTGATGCGGTCGGGCTGTTCGCTGGCCAGCTGCTTATGTGCCAGCTCGCCGATGGCGGCAGCATTGCCGCCGGTAGCCACGCAGAGATCGATATGGCGGCGACCAATCAACTCCTGCAGCTTTTTGCGCGTGCCATCGAGATATTCTGAGAGCAGCTGATTGAAGTCACCCGCCTGACCAAGCATCTCCAGCAAACGCACCGTACCGATCTTGAAACTCTGCGCCGAGAGGATCTCGCCATCGTCGCAGAGGGTGACTTCGACACTGCCGCCGCCCATGTCGATCAGCAGCGTCAGCTTGTCGGCCAGATCGGCGCGGCGACTGATCGAGTAGTGCACCAGTCGCGCCTCCTCTTCGCCGCTGATCAGCTCCAGTCGAATGTCTGTTTCTGCGGCGATGGTGGCCACCAGTTCGGCGCCGTTGTTGGCATCGCGCATGGCGCTGGTAGCGATGGCGCGGTAGTGGTTGATGTGGTGTTGATCGAGGATGCGGCGGAACTGCCGGAACGCCTCCAGCGCATCGGTGATGGTGGCAGGCGAGAGTGTGCCGCTGGTGAAGGCATCATGTCCCAGCCGTACCGGCTCGCGGTAGCGCTGCACCAGCTGCGGCGTGGCGTCGCGATCCAGCGTGGCGATACCGAGCCGCATGGCGTTGGAGCCGACATCGATCGCGGCGACCCATGCGCCCTTGTCATGCGCTGGATGATCAGAATGGGAGGCCGATGGCTGCATGTCGCCATCATGCCGCGACACTGCGCGCGCCGCTAGCAAAACGTCACGTATAAGCTCAGCAACGGCGCAGCGTTATCCATCGCCCAGCTGCATCTGCAGTAGCTGCTGCTTCACCCATGCCGCCCCCGGCTTGTGCCGCTCTTCGAGAGAATTTTTCTCCAACTGCTGCAGCGCCGCCATCAGCAGATCCAGCCGCCGCGGCAGATAGATCAACAGCGCCTTCAGCACCTGTTCGCGAACATCCCACTGCATATTGGCCGCCGCGTGGCGCAGAATCTCCAGCAGGCTCTCATCATCATCCGGCGGCGCCATGTCGAGCTGCTCCATCGCCAGCAGGCGCGAAGAGAGCTCCGGTGGCAGTGTCGTCGGATCACCGCGCCACGCCACCACCAGATCGCTGCCGGCAGCGCGGCTGCGTTCGAGGATATGAAACAGCGCATACGCGACGCTGCGCGGCAGTGCACCGGCCGGCAGATCAAACAGCCAGCGTTGGGCGGCGCCTATCTGCTCCATCCAGCGCTGTGCCAACTGCCAGCTGTTGATCGATGCATACGACTCTACAGCAAGATCGATCCAGCGCGTCGCCTGCTCATCCTGCAAGCTCTGCAATAGATGACTCTTGCCGGCGGGGCTATCGGAGTAGAGCCACAGGCGGCCGCCATGCACCTGCCAGAGCGCCAGGCGATTGCAGGCCGTCTCGACATTGGCATGGCGTACCCAGCTGCCGTAATCGCGCTGCACAGGGGGCAGCTCCAGCTGCAGACGTGGCTGGCGGCGTCGGATCATCCCGCTTCGTCGGAGACCGCTTTGCGCATCCAGACCACCATGTACTGCACGCCGGAGAAGCAGGTGAAGGTGAAGGCGAGCCATGTGATGCCCTGCAGTACCAGTGTGCCCGGCAACTGCCACGCCATGTCGGAGAGCACCACCAGGACAAAGACAATCTGCAGAAATGTGGTGATTTTGGAGGGGATGGTCGGGCGCATCTCCAGCTTGTGGGTGATCAGCTCATAGGCGATCGCACCAATCACAATAATCAGATCGCGGAACAGCACTGCCAGAAAGAGATAGAGCGGCACCTGATGGATCAGATAGAGGGTGACGATGGAGCTGACCAGCATCAACTTATCCGCCAGCGGATCCATATATGCCCCCACCATGCTGCGCTGATTGAAGTAGCGGGCGATGGCACCATCGAGCATATCGGTAATGCCGGCCACCCCCATCAGAATCAGCGCCAGCACCGCCCGCTCCTCGTGAATTGCATAGACAATGAACGGGGTGAGAATGATGCGTGCCAGAGTGAGGATGTTGGGGATGTTGAGAATACGATCTCGATTCATCCGTGCGTTACCTGCTGCTGCGTCTCTTGAGCAATAAAATGGTGGGGGCTACCATTTTGTGACTCAATCGTTGGCTGTTCGCAACGCGATCTGAGTCGCTATTCATGCGCATCCCAGCCGTCCGGTGTTGCTTCCAGCGTCATGCCACGGCTGCCGAACCACGCCACTAGCCATGTGCTATCTTCTCCATAAAGGTGCAGGCGATACTGCTGTTGATCGCGGCTGAGCAGATAGGGAATCACCGCCGCCACCCGCGCATCCGCGGTCAAATCATGCTCCAGCAACACCTGCTCGGCCAGCGATGCATGGCGGTGCACTGTCAGGAGCAGCGTCGTTTCATCCTGCACCACCAGTGGCGTAGACGATGCCGCGGCTTCGTCGATGGTTTGCAGGTGATTGGCTGCCAGATAGTCGAAGATGCGTTGCTTCTGGAAGGTGATGATCATGCCGCTGTCGGTCGGCTTGGCGGTCTGTAAAAACTGAATGGCATCGGTCTCGGGTGGAATGTTTTCGACCGCATCGGCGGGCAGTAGCCGTTGCCACACCACGGTCAGCGCCATCGCCGCGGCCTGTTGGATATGCTGATGCAGCCACTCCGGCGCCACATCATAATCGGCCGCCTGCAGCTCCACCTGCAAGCGCTGATCAACAACACCATCGGCCATCGCCAGATGCGGCGCCATCAACAGCAACAGCAGCACGAGGCAGCGTCCGGAAATTGTCCATTGCGTCATTTTCAGCCCCGCAATACGCACTATTTCACCACGCGCAGATGCGACGCTCGCTTGACTGCGCTGCTTTTTGCATCTGTTGGAGACTCCTTCGACGCGTCCGACGCAGATGGTTTGTCATGTTCCGCAGATGAGGCGCCGCCGTCGATCAATAACATGCCCGGCCGTCCTGTGCCATGCTGTGTCGGCTCCGTTTTGTCTGCATCACGCCGCACGGTGAAGTGCTGGACAGATGCGATCTCCTCGTCACTCAGGGAGTCGGTCACCGCCTGCATCAGTGCCTTGATCATCTCCGGCATGCTCTCCTCCCACACTAGCCCCTGTTCAAGATCGCCTTCGGGCAGGTAGGCCGCCCAGACCGCATGCATCGGGATCAGGCAGGGGAAGATCTGGCCGGAGAAGGAGAGATCGGACTCGATACGATCATCATAGATGTGGATCGGCTGCGGCATGCGCAGATTGAGCACCAGCCGCAGGCCGGGATCGCCGAGTAGATGCTCCGGCACTTCCACATCATCGCGGGTCGCATCGACGACAATATAGATGCGCCCGTGGCGGTTGAAATACTCTTTGAGCTGCTTGGCCTTGGCAGCATTGGCGAAGTTCAGAGTCATGCGTACCCTCCATGGTCTGCCAACGCTATCGCGCTTGGCGCCATTATGAAATGCGGAGTGGCTCTGTAAGCCGGGTTCTGTACGTTGCATCAACGTGGTGATCATTCATCTGGGCCTGCCATTGCTGACAGGCTCGAGCAGCCTACCCGGAAGCCAACGCGAGCCACGTTTGGCGCTTCCCTATTTGGCCTTGCTGCGGATGGGGTTTACCCTGCCCCGCGCTGTTACCAGCCCGGGCGGTGCGCTCTTACCGCACCGTTTCACCCTGACCACACGGCAGTTGCAGCGTGGCGGTCTGTTTTCTGTGGCACTATCCCGGGATCACTCCCGCCGGACGTTATCCGGCATCCTGCTCTATGCAGCCCGGACTTTCCTCGACAGACATCAGCCTGCCGCGATCACCCGAGCCACTCCGCGCCGCGCAGTGTAGAGCCCAGCCTGCGAGATTGCACTTGCGACTTGTGTGAGCCGAGCAGTCAGTCGTCAGTTGTTGTGTGCTTGCGGATATAGTCGGCAAAGTCATCGGCCGACAACGGTTTGCTGAAGTAGTAGCCCTGAATCGCGTCGCACCCCTGCCAATCCAGCCAGTTGCGTTGCTCTGCCTCCTCGACACCCTCGGCAATGACACTGAGTTTGAGCGAATGGGCGAGATTGATCATGGCTGAGACAATCACGCCGTCATCCTCATCATTGCAGACTTCATCGATAAAGGATTTGTCGATTTTCAGCTCATTGATCGGGAACTTTTTGAGATAACTCATCGAGGAGTAGCCGGTGCCGAAGTCATCGATCGATAGATGAATACCGGTGCTGCTGATCTGTTTCAGGCGGGAGACGGTGAAATCATCCTCATGCATAATGATCCGTTCGGTGAGCTCCAGTTGCAGCTGTGAGGGTGGGTAGCCGCTCTCCAGAATCACCACCGTCAGCAGATCCATAAAATCGGGTTCGCGAAACTGGCAGCTGGAGAGGTTGACCGACAACAGCAGTGGCGGTAATCCCTCATCCAGCCATGCTTTCGCCTGTTTGCAGGCGGTTTTCAGCACCCAGGCGCCGATCGGTACAATCAGTCCGGTCTCTTCGGCCAGCGGGATGAACTCGGCCGGCGAGACCATGCCGCCTCCCGGCCGTGACCAGCGAATGAGTGTCTCCATGCCGATCGGCCGGCCGGTGCGGGTCTCCACTTGCGGCTGATAATAGAGTTCGAACTGCTCCTCTTTGATCGCCCGCCGCAGCTGCGCCTCCAGCTCCATGCGGCGCAGCGATTCGGCATGCAGTGCCTCGGTGTAGAACTGGTAATTATTGCGCCCTAGCTCCTTGGCGTGATACATCGCGGCATCGGCATTGCGCGTCAGCGTTTCAACATCCTGGCCATCGTTGGGGTAGATGCTCAGGCCGATACTGCCGGAGACATGCACTGTCTCATCGCCCAAGGTAAACGGTTCGGCCAGCTCTTTGAGCATGCGCCCGGCCACGATCGCTGCATCTTCCGGATGGATCAGGTCAACCAGCATGCCGGTGAACTCATCACCACCCATGCGCGCCACCATATCGTTGTCGCGTTTGCACTGGAGTAGCCGCAGCGCCGCCTCTTTGAGCAGCACATCGCCGGCAGCGTGGCCGAGGGTGTCATTCACATTTTTGAAGTGATCGAGATCAAGGAAGAAGACCGCCACGATGCTCTTGCGCCGTTTGGCATTGATCAGCTCCCGCTTCAGTGTCTCGTTGAACAGCAGTCGGTTGGGTAGTTCGGTGACGTTATCATAGTGCGCCAGATGGTAGAGGCGCTGCTTGGCGGAGGTGTGCGAGCTGATGTCCGAAAAGCTGCCGATGTAGTTGGTGACCTTGCCGGCAGCATCTTTGATGGCGACAATCTTTAACCATTCGGGGTAGATCTCACCATTTTTACGGCGATTGTAGATCTCCCCCTCCCAAGCGCCTTGCGCTTCAATGGTGCGCCATAGATCCCGGTAAAAATCCTGCGTGTGCCGACCGGAGGAGAGCATGGAGGGTTTGTGGCCGATCGCCTCCTCCCGGCTGTATCCGCTGATCTCTTCAAAGGCGCGGTTGACCGCTTGAATGACGGCGTGCTGATCGGTAATGATCATCCCCTCACCGGAGTGCTCAAACACCTTCGACGCCAGCCGCAACTGCCGCTCAGCTGTTCGGCGTTTGTGAATCTCTTTGCGCAATTGCTGCTGCACACGGTAGATCTCCGCAAAGCCATGCACTTTGCTGCGCAACAGGTCAGGATTATACGGCTTGGTGATGTAATCAACGACACCGGAGGCATAACTGCGCTGGGCGCCTTGGCTGTTGGCTGTCAAGAAGATGACGGGGATGCTGGCACATTGTTGACGGGTTTTGATCATATCGACGGTGTCGTAACCGTTCATGCCCGGCAGCTGCACAGCCATCAAAATCAGGGCGAAATCGTGCTGCTCCAGTAGAATATCCAGCACCTGTTCACCCGATTGCGCCTCAACCCAACGATAATTGCCATCGTCCAACACCGCATGCAGCGCCAGCAGATCGACCGGCGTATCGTCAACAACAAGAATAGGGATCGGATCAGCGTCAGGCATAGCAATATTTGCAGCAAGTTTGATGCCTCACCCCTTACCCCATCTCACGCCTGTCCTCCTAACCCCTCACGCCTCACCCCTGACTTCC
>JALUXN010000263.1 GCA_027018975.1 Mariprofundaceae bacterium
CGGGCGGGTGTTTGACCGTTAACGGATTGACGGCGCGGTTGCGGATGCGGAACTCGAAATGGAGATGCGGTCCGGTGGCGAGGCCGGACATGCCGACATAGCCGATCACTTCACCTTGGTGGACATGTTTGCCCTTCTTCATGCCGCGCGCGTAGCGGCTCATGTGCGCATAGACGGTGGAGTGGCTGCGGTTGTTGTGGCGGATGCGGATATAGCGCCCATAGCCACCGCGCCAGCCGATAAACTCGATGAAACCGTCGCCGATGGCGTGGATTGGTGTGCCGCGCGGGGCGGCGTAATCGACTCCGCGATGGGCGCGTGTGTAGCCGAGGATGGGGTGTTTGCGCGCCAGTGTGAAGCGCGAGGAGATGCGCGAAAACTTCACCGGCGCCTTGAGGTAGGCCTTGCGCATGCTCTTGCCCGCCGGCGTGAAGTAGCTGCTGTGGCCATCGGCATAGGTGTAGCGCACAGCTTGGAACTTATGCCCTTGATTGATGAACTCGGCGGCGAGGATGGCGGTGGTGATCATGCGCCCCTCATCATCGAAACGCTCTTCGTAGAGGAGCTGGAAGCTGTCGCCGGCGCGCAGGTCGCGGGCGAAGTCGATATCCCAGGCGAAGATATCGACGAGGTTCATGGTGGTGCGCTGATCGAGCCCCGCCTTTTCGGCTGCGGCGAAGAGGCTGCCGTGGATGGTGCCGGCGGCGAAACGCTGGCGGGTGAAGAAGTGGCGCGTCTCCACCTTGGCCTGCCATGTGTGGCTGCCGGATGGGCGGAAGGCGTGCAGGCGCTGGCTGTTGTCGATGTTGTAGTAGAGATGCAGACCATCTTTGTCGGCTGTGCGGATCATGGTGTGACCGGCGCGGATGTTGCGCAGTTTGTAGCTGGGGTTGGCGGCGCGGATGATGTTGAACGCCTCGGTGCGGCTGAAGTCGAGGCGCTGCAGTACGGCGACGATGTTGTCGCCGCTCTTGATGCGCGTTTTCTGGATGCGCGGCGTGTCGGCGCTCGGGGCGGGGATGCTGGCGGTGACCCACTCTTCATGCAGCTTGCCGACATTGGCGTCGGCCGGATGACCGTGGCCGCTGACGAGCAGTAAGATGAAGACGAAGCCGATCAGTGCGCCGATGACGGGATACCAGCGGTGCGAGAGCACGGGGAGGGCGGGGAGCCTGAAACGGCGGCCGTTGCGCGTGGGTTGGCGGCTCGGGACTGCTTTGGCGTGAATCTCTTCAATGCGGTCTGAAAAATCGTTGAATGAATTGGGCAAACAAATCTCCTCGCAGCGGCCGAGCCTAGGTATCGCGGTTTGCTTGTCAAAGTTTGAAACGGCAGGGTTTGCGGCCGGAATTTTTTGGCCAAGGAGTGTGGAATGCCCAGTTTTGATATCGTCAGCGAAATCGATATGCAGGAGATGCGCAATGCAGTGAATCAGGTGGTCAAGGAGATCACCACCCGTTACGACTTCAAGGGGAGCAGAGCGAGTATCGAGTTGGGCGAGCAGTCGATCACCGTGGTGGGCGATGATATCAATAAACTGAACACGGTGACCGAAATCCTGCGCGCCAAACTGGTGCGCCGTAAACTCGACCCGAAGTGCCTCGAATACAACGATCCGGAAGATGCCAGCGGCGGCTGCAAACGGCAGGAGATCATCATCAAACAGGGCGTGAGCACGGAGCTGGCCAAACAGATCGTCAAAGCGATCAAGCAGGCGAAAATGAAGGTGCAGGCTGCCATTCAGGGCGAACAGGTGCGCGTCACCGGCAAAAAACGCGACGATCTACAAGCGGTGATGGCGCTGGTACGCGAGCTGGAGAGCGATCGGCCGCTGATGTTCAATAATTTTCGGGATTGATATTGATGCAAAATATTGAAACCTGTTCGTGCCCACTGTGTGGTGCGGAGGGTGTAACCCCGTCACACTATGATTTTTCGCCGTATCGTGTTGTACAATGTGTTTCTTGTGACTTTTGGTATCTTAGCCCCCGGCTGACTGAAGCTGCGATGCTGGCGGAATATGCGAGTGATTGTTATTTCTCGGGCGGCGATGGTTTAGATGAGGGCTATAGTGATTATGCTCTGCAGGAGAAATCACTGCGACCGACGTTTGCAAATTTTTTAGCTGGAATGAAACGGGCAGGTTTGACAGGTGGTCGTTTGTTGGAAGTCGGCTGTGGCTATGGTTATCTACTTGATGAGGCTAAGCCATATTTTGATTATCGAGCGGGTACCGATTTTTCCCAAGGCGCTGTGGAGAGGGCATCCTGTTATGCAGACCGTGTCTATCTTGGTGGTGTGGATGCGATTGAAGAAAATGATCGGTTTGATTGCATTGTGGCGGTTGAAGTGTTGGAGCACATCTATGATCCGCATCAGTTCATGCAGAAATTGTATGATAAATTGGTGCCGGGTGGCGTGGTTGTCGTGGCAGTGCCAGATATGGGAAGCCTTTGGCGTAAAGCGCTGCAATCGAAATGGCCGTCATTCAAGATGCCGGAGCATGTGACATACTACGATGAAAACACGTTACAGCGTCTGTTTGATGACAACCATTTTGCCGCGGTGGAAAAAATAGCCTTTCCGCATGCATTTCCGTTACCTGAAATTATGAATAAATTGAAAATGAGTTGGTTGTCTGTGCCTCGGTGGAATGTGTGGTTGCCGGGTGTGGTGCTGGCGATGGCGGCGAGGCGGCCTAATGGGCGTTGATCTGATGATTTCTGTGGTGATTCCTGTGTACAATGAGAAGGCTTGCCTTGGTGATGGATTCAGGCGGGTGCATGGCGTCCTGCAGGGCGTGGCGTTGCCATTTGAGATTATCATGGTTGATGATGGATCAACAGATGGTACTTGGCAGGAGATTGAAGCGCTCGTTCAGTGTTGCCCAGAGGCGCGTGGCGTGCGTCTGAGTCGTAATTTTGGTAAGGAGCTGGCGATTTGTGCCGGCTTGGATGAGGTGAAGGGTAAGGCAGCCATATTGATGGATGCGGATATGCAGCATCCACCGGAGTTGATTCCCGAGATGATTCGTTACTGGCGCGATGAGCAGTATGAAGTTGTTGAAGCGGTGAAGCAGGATCGGGGCAATGAAAGTGTTGTTTCCAAAGCGTGTGCGCATGTTTTTTATCGCATCATGGAAAAGCTTTCCGGTATTCAGTTGATCGGGGCAAGTGATTTCAAGTTGCTGGATGAAAGGGCGCTGGATGCGTGGCGGCGTATGGGTGAGCGTAATGTTTTTTTTCGCGGGATGTCCGCTTGGATCGGGTTTCGTAGAAAACAGCTGGGGTTTGAGGTTCAGGAGCGTCAAGCTGGCGAGAGTAAATGGTCGCAATGGAGTTTGTTGCGGTTGGCATTAGATGCTATTGTCTCGTTTTCAACAGTGCCACTTAGGGTCGTGATGGTGTCAGGGTTGTTATTTTTCCTGTTTGCTATTGTGATGGGGGTAAATACGGTTTATCAGTTTCTCGCCGGTGAGGCGGTGACCGGTTTTAGTACTGTTATTCTGTTGTTGTTGATTGTATCCAGTTTGATGATGCTGGCGTTGGGTGTGATTGGCGAATACCTGTCAAAAATCTACGAAGAGGTGAAGGGGCGACCAAGGTACGTGGTTGCGGATCGGTGTGAAAGTTCTCACGGCACATAGACTAGGAGTAGCGGTGAGCCAAACAGTACATATTTTTTGATTAGTTTGCCGTTTTTAATGGGGTTGTATGCCAATACATAGACGTTGTGATCTGCGGGGCTGTAGAACTTGATATAGGGCTTGGGTTCGCGCATTTCATTGATGTAGGCGGTGACAGCAAATCCGACGAATGAATCATTTAACTGCCTGAGAGGAGTGCCGTTGTTGGTGAGGGTGTTGATCTCTTGTGCTACCGGATAGAAAGCGTGATCTTTGCCTTTTTCCTTTAATAGTGGAAGTCCCCAAAAGCTGAATGGAATCTTCAATATGAGAACAACTGCAATGATTTTTAGTGCCTTGATTTGAAGGTGAGAACCGTATTGTAACAGGTAGTAGGTCAGTAACATGCTGCCCCATGCAAACAGTGGAATGCAGTGACGCATGTTGGAAAAAGGAGCCAGCCAGTAAGGGAGAAAATTGATTGTGAAGATGAGCATCATCAATCTGGTTGGTTTGTCGATGGAAAATGTTTTCGTGCTATAGGCATACCATAGCAGTAGGAGTGACATTGGCGCCATTCTGGCAAAGAGCTCGAGGGGCATCTGGATGATGTGCTTGATGTAATGCACTGGATCAATGGTGGTAAAGCGCATCATGATGTCATATATCAAGCTATTTGATGTGCTGGAAGCGCCGGCTCCGTGGGTGTGAATCCACCAAGCAGGCGCAAGAAATACTAGGCTTGTTAATAGGATGTTGGTGGGGCGCAAAAAGAAACGCCAACTGTTGAAGCCGATGGCAACGATGAGCAAGGTGGTGAAAAAGAAAGCATATACAGTAACTGCCTTGGTTAAGAAAGCGCAGTTCATGAAGAGTATGGCAAGCGCATACCATCGAATCTGTTTGAATTGAGCGGCCATCCAAATAGAGCTGGTGGATGCAAAGACAAAGAATAGTAAGGTGGCATCTGCATAGCCAAGCCAGCCGTACCAGAATTGAATTTCTCCCAATGTGAGAAAAGTTAGGGCTGCGATGATCCCTGCGTTTGCATGTTGAAAAACTTTATGAGCAAAGAGTGCGGAGAAGCCTGCAGTGGATAGTGAAAAAAGAATGGATGTGACTCTCAGTGGTATGTCAATGGACGAGAAATGAAATGTTTTTTCCAGAAGAATCGTTATCCACAGAAACAGCGGAGGACGATAGAAAGCATTGATGTAATCGTTGGACTCCAGCATCTGCTGCATGAAAACAGCATATACGCTCTCTTCCCCAATGAACTGAATATGGATGGGCATAAACATGAAGAGCGCAGCGATTGAGATGAGGATATAGCTGATGTTACGAAAGTTGTTTGTATTGATGATAGTGTGCATATAAGTTTGACATCCTATGTTGAAGGGGTGCGGATCGTAAGGTGGTGGGGCAGAAGTTCAATGGTGGCGTGTAGATTGGATGATTCAAAATTGATTACTTCAGAGTTGGGTAAGTAACGGTTCTATGATTTTAGACCGTTATCTCCTGCGTATCTGGGCTGGCCCGTTTTTTGGTGGGTTGATGCTGGTGATGGGGGTGCTGCTGTTGGGGCGGGCGCTGAAGCTGTTGGATATGGTCTCCGATAGCGTGCAGGCGTGGTCGTTGATTGGTACGATGTTGGTGTTGACGCTGCCCTATTTTCTGTTGCTGACGGTGCCGATGGCCTTTTTTCTCTCCATGCAGAACACGATTGCTTCACTGCAGCAGAGCAGTGAGATGGATGTGATGCGCGCATCGGGGCTATCGTTTACACGTATGTTTCGCGGCTTTTTCGGGTTGGTGCTGCTGTTGTGGTTGGGGTTGACCTACAGCTCGATGGTGTTGCTGCCGCAGGGGCAGTTGGGGTTTAATAAGCTGGTGCTGCAGATTTATGCCATGAAGGGCGCGATTTCGTTTGCGCCGCAGCGCTTTACGCATGGGTTAGGGGGCTTGTCGATCTATGTGGATGGGGAGCGGGATGGGCGCTATCAGGGGGTGGTGCTGGAGGATGGGCGCGGCTCGGTGCCGGTGATCTATACGGCGGAATCTGCGCGCTTTGATCGCCAAGGGGATCAGTTGAAACTGCTGATGCAGCATGGTGTGCGCTTGGAGGGCGAGGGGGCGGATCAGCGGATGCTGGCGTTTGACCGTTATCGTGTGGCTATTCCGGTGGCGACTGGGAAAGTCCGCCATCTTACATCCTCCAGTCATGTGACGTTGATGACGCCGACGGAGTTGTGGCATGCCTATCAACAGGGCGATGCGATTGCGGTGGCGGAGTGGAATCGGCGGTTGCTGTTGCCGACGACGGTGATTGTGCTCTTCTTCTTTGCGCTGCCGCTGTCGCTGACTCAGAAGCGCTCCGGCAAGGCGGGCTCGATGATTGTCGGGATTGCGCTGCTGTTGGC
Organism: Mariprofundaceae bacterium; assembly: GCA_027018975.1. Taxonomy (GTDB): domain Bacteria; phylum Pseudomonadota; class Zetaproteobacteria; order Mariprofundales; family Mariprofundaceae; genus Mariprofundus. The sequence continues at coordinate 6,046 of JALUXN010000263.1, forward strand.
GGTTTACAATCTGCAGCTGATGCTGCATCGCCAGGTGAGCCAGGGTGTTTTTCCGGGCTGGACGATGTGGCTGGAGCAGGGGGCGCTGCTGCTGTTGGGTATCTTCCTCTGGCGGCGCGCTGAGGCGGATCGCTTGCCGAAGGTGTTTACGCAGGTGGGCGAATTGTTGAATGCTCTGGGGGGCAGGCTGCATCGCTTGGTGGCGCGGCGTATCGGCTGATGGTGGTGTAGTGCTGCGCGCGATTGTGCGGTGGTTTTTGTTGAGAGCGCTGCTATGTTTGCAGCTGCCAATATTGAAAACGGGAGGTTGAAATGAAGAACATAGTGTTTGTTGTGCTATCGCTGATGCTCTGCGTGGCTTCAGTGCATTCGGCGGATGCGGTGACCATTCGCGTGAATATCAATAGCGCCACAGTGGCGGAGTTGCAGCAGTTGAAAGGAATTGGCGCCAAGACAGCGCAGGCGATTGTACAGTATCGCAATACGCATGGTGCGTTCAAATCGGTGCAGGATCTGCAGCGGGTAAAGGGCGTGGGTAAGAAGAAGCTGGCGCATATCGAGCATGAGCTGGAAGTGGGTGAAGATAAACACGAACATGAGCACAAACATGAGCATGAGAGAGAGCACGATGATCATGAACATGAGGATGACTAACGCGCGAGTAACTATTCAGCTCATCCCACGCTTTGCCCGCTAGCCGCGTTGAACATGCTCATGTGCAGCAGCACACTGCGCGTGTTCGCCTTGCTATCGAACAAACCGTGGGTGATCTGAACAGCTCCAGCACGTTACCGCGGCGACCTGTCTGTAGCTGTTTGTAAGATGTCCTGAAACATCGCCGTCGTCAGGCGTCTGGTCTGGGTGTTGTAGCGGGAGCAGTGGTAGGAGTCGAAGAGGGTGCGGCCATCGGGGAGTGTGTGGCTGGCGGCGTGGGCGAATGGGCGGCTGGCGAGTCTTAGGCCGTAGGCGCGCAGGGTAGCGTCGTGGGCGATTTTGCCGAGCGCGAGCAGGTTGCAGTCGGCCGGTAGCGCGTCGATCTCCGCTTTCAGAAACGGGTTGCACTGTTTGATTTCGCGGGTCTCCGGTTTGTTTTGCGGCGGCAGACATTTGACCGCGTTGGTGATGCGCACGCCGTGCAGGGTCAGGCCGTCGTTTAGATCGACCGAGGTGGGCGCGGAGGCGAGGCCGAGGTCGAAGAGGGTCTGGTAGAGCAGGATGCCGGCGTAGTCGCCGGTGAAGGGGCGGCCGGTGCGGTTGGCACCGTGCATGCCGGGGGCAAGGCCGACGATGAGCAGGCGCGGCGCCGGATCACCGAAGGCGGGCACAGGCGCGGCGCAGTAGTCGGGGTGCTGGCTGCGTACCTCGTCGAGGAAGTTGGCCAGCCGCGGGCATTGGCGGCAGTTGGGGTCAAACATCGTCATATCTTCGCACCAGAGTTGTTCGATTGTAACTGTGCGACCAGTGCGCGCAGGGCGCGGCCACGGTGGGAGACGGTGGCTTTCTCCTCGGCTGTGGCTTCGGCGAAGGCTTTGCCGAGCTCCGGGCAGAAGAAGAGCGGGTCATAGCCGAAACCGGTGTGGCCGCAGGGTGCGTGCAGGATTTCACCCGCTACACGTCCTTCGACGGCGATGGGGGCTTGATGCTCGGGAAAGGCGAGGTGCAGGGCGCAGGTGAAGTGCGCTGTGCGTGGCTCTTTGCCTGCCAGCTCCTGCAATAATTTTCGATTGTTAGCGGCGTCATCCCCTTCTGAGCCAGCAAAGCGGGCGGAGTAGATGCCCGGCGCGCCATCCAGCGCATCGACACAGAGACCGGAGTCGTCCGCCAGCGCCGGCAGTCCATTAGCCCGCATGAACGCCTCCGACTTTTTGCGTGCGTTGGCAGCGAAGCTGTCGCCATCTTCGATCACCTCAACAAATTTAGTCTGCGCCTCCGGCAAGATATCAATCGCGAGCTGGCCGAGAATGGCGGCGATCTCTGCCCGTTTTTTGGCATTATGGGTGGCGACAACGATCTGCATGCGCTCTCCTTATTGCTCGAAGAGGTGTTCGCCGCGGTATTGCAGCGCTTCGGCGATGTGATTGGCGTGGATAGGGCTGCTCTCCGGCTGCTGCGGATCGAGATCGGCAATGGTGCGGGCAACGCGCAGGATGCGGTGATAGCTGCGCGCGGAGAGTGAGAAGCGCTGCATCGCCTGATCCAGCAGCTTGGCGCCGTCGGTATCGGGGCGGGCGAACTGCTCGATCTGTTTGCTATCCAAGCGCGCATTGACGCGCGCTTCGCCGGTGCGTGCGTATTGGCGTTGACGCGCTGCCTGCACCCGT
>JALUXN010000264.1 GCA_027018975.1 Mariprofundaceae bacterium
CAAAATTCGGTAGGATATAATAGATCATGGTTGTGATAAATTTCAGGGATGCGATACCGGATTGCTCTCCAAACTGTTGAATAGAGAAGGTAAAACGACCGGCAACATCAATGCAGAAAGTAAAGAGAATAGCCAAAAACAGACTCGAACTTTGGGAGAGCAACATAGCCAATGCGATTAACATGGTGATCTCCAAGATGGTGGTCAAACAAGCTTGCCAATAGGAGAGCCATTGAATCTGTTCAAATGGCAGGATGGCTGCAGCAAGAATTGTAAACATGACGATGACCTGTATGGCTAGAATGGCTGATAGACCAAGAAATTTCCCTGTTAAATATTGCCAGCGATGATCTAAGCGGGTGAGCAGGATATAGAGCGTGCGATTGTTCTTCTCATCTTGCAGCGACTGGATGGTGATAATGATGGCGATCAAATTGGCGATGATCGAGATGCTGCCTAGGCCAATATCGGAGATCATTAAGGCGGTATTACCCATCGTGACGGTAGCCAACAAGGTTGCAGTTGCGAGTATGAAGATGAGAAAAGCAAACACACCATAGTTGGCATGATTACGCAGCGCATCTTGAAATGTGAATTTGGCAATTTGCACTGATTTTTTCACGCCGTGCCCCTATTGATATTGAGAAATGCTTCTTCAAGGGTCATCTGCTTGGGTTGAACGGCAATGAGGGAAGCCTGCTCATCGGATAATATCTGTTGAATGATTGCGTCACGCAACTCAACGCGATGGGTTTCGATTGTATAGTGCTGATCATGCTGTTGCGTGATGAAACAAGAATCCGGCACATCCAAGTGACCGACGGACTCTGCATGAATCACCCACTGTTGTTGGCCATGGAGGAGAGATTCAATAGCTCCGGCAAAAATCTTTTTTCCCCGGTGCAGCATAATAACATGATCACAGAGCATCTCTGCATCAGAGAGAATGTGTGAAGAAAACAATACCGTTGCACCACGTTTGATTTCATCTTGAATGACGCCACGAATGGTAGCGCGACCTATTGGATCAAGACCTGAGAGCGGCTCATCCAACAGGATGAATTCCGGCTCATGAATCAAGGCCTGCGCCAGACCGACACGCTGAATCTGGCCTTTGGAACAGGTGCTTGTTTTTTGGTGCAACACATGGGCAAAGCTGAGCTTTTCCGCCCAAGCATGAATTCTTTGCTTGATGGTCCGTTTGTCGATACCGGAGATCGCTCCCATGCCGGCAAGAAACTCGTAGGGTGTCAGGTTTTTGTAGAAGTAGGGCTGCTCCGGCATAAAACCGACCTTGGAGCTTGGTAAGCCGCGCGTAACTGGTTGGCCGTGAAAACGAATTTCACCTTCGGATGGCTGTGCTAAACCGCACAAAATACGAAAGGTACTTGTCTTCCCCGCGCCATTTTCTCCAATATAGGCGACCGCACTATTCGCCTGCACCGAAAAAGAGATATGATCCAAAATAAGCTGCTCTTTTTGAATGATGTGGCCAGTCATTGTACTGAAACAGAGATTTTCGACGGACAACATTATGGATGACTGCCATTTTTCTTTGCGTGGGTAAAAATAGTGAACCGTTTTGGATGCTTGCTACTGAAGATATTTCCGTTGTGATCCATCACAATCTCTCCTCCATCCGGCAGCGTGGTGGGGAGAGGGTAGTTTTTCTGCTGCAGTCGCACAAGATCATCAGGGGTAAACGATCGCCTCGGGAGAGTGTGAAGCGCCTGATCGATCTGCCGCAATACTTTTTCTGTCTGCAACAACTGCATCTGTTGGATGAATTGTTTTTGAACCTTCGGATCGTTATGTTGACGAATCAAACTCTGTAAAAACATAATTGCGCTATCGATCTGATTGCTCTTCGCCTTCATACGTAGCGCGAGGGAGAGCACAATCGGCGGAGCATTCTGTTTGCGGGCAGAGAGCTCAAGCAGTCGCGAAGCCTGCGCAATGTTGTGGTCGAACCAGTAGGCATTGAACCCCCGGTAGTAAGACCATTGCCAATCATCGGGAAATTCAATCATCGCCTTGATCAGTAGCGGTTCGCTCGGTCGTGCTGTCTGAGCCTGCCAAGGAATGACCGTCGCTGCCACATAGTAAGGTGCAGGATTCTTCGGGTTGCTATTGGTGATTTTTGTCAGTTGTTGGATCAGATGAGGAATGCTTTGATCCGCAACATCTTTGGCACCAAACTCATTGATAAATGAAAACCACTGAAAAACAGCGATCAAGTTGTTGTAACCCAAGGAGAGCTGGGTTTGAATGGAAGCAGGGAGATGATAGCTGGCCTGTTGAATAGTAAGCGTTGGATCGCTTTGTTGCTTAGGAGCGAAGAGAGCCTGAAATACAGTAAAAGCAACGAGTAATATACCTATCATCCATGAGCGATAATTCGAAGATGCTTCGCGTAACATGCGCAATATCAGTTAAATCAACTCAGCAGCCGATTGTGTACTTCCCTATCGTCTTTTTATTTGAATGTAAAGAAGCGTTTGCTGCATTTGAATAGCTTTCATCGCCATTGAAATGCTCGGTTTGGACAGTGAAATTACTATTGGATGCATTGGAAACTTTGGCGCACACATTTTTAGAGACCCGAGCTCCAGGCAGATTGGGAATTGTTTGCTGATACCCTGCCAGTGGTTTGAATGCAATATAGGTTTGGTTTTTAGTATAATGAGCTTCTTCAGCGATCATAATGTTGCCGAGATCCGATTTGGCCGAAGCATTGAAAGTTTTTAGCTTATATGAGCTGAACATCGGAATCGCAATGGTTGCCAAAACACCGATGATTGCAATCGTGATCATCAGTTCAATCAGCGTAAATCCCCTTGACTCCGGGTTGATATATTTATTCCGATGGTTGTTATTTTGAAGTTTCAACGGGACTCCCCGACAAATTTATTTTCCTGAAGAAAATAGCGCCGAATCAGAACGCTGACTCGGCGCTATCACTTAGATTTTACTAGTTTGACCCATCGACATTTGTACCAGCAGTAGCTGATACACTGGTAATACCAGCAGATGCTTGTCCATTATACTTTTTAGTTCCATTATAGTGTTTTGCATCGATATTGTAATCGGTGGCTGTGGGAGCAGATGCCTCCTTCACAGTAACGCCTTTAGAGAGTTTCGCACCCGGAAGGCCTGAAATAGAAGAGGTTGCGGCCGATTTGCTTCCTACCATTGTAGCGATTGCAGCGTATGCCTGAGTATCAGCATATGCCGCCTCTTCAGCACTCATGACATTCCTGAGGTCTGCTTCGGCAGCACTGTTGAATGCTTTTTCACGGTAGCTCGAAAACTGCGGAATAGCAATGGCGGCGAGGATGCCGATGATGGCGACAACGATCATCAATTCGATGAGCGTGAAGCCCTTTTCTTGGGTTGATACATTCATATTGATTAGCTCCTTGAGAGATTTTGCGAGATAACGATGTCATCTACACGCAGGATGACTGAGCAATGTGCATGCCAAATAATAAAACCCATGTGATGCACGCAACGGACGAATGTGACGATTTTTGTCACTCCCGCATGACGAAAACCGACAGATAGGAAATCATTTCGCGCAAACCACGCTACAGAGCAGACCCCCGAAAACACATCAGGGCTCCGCATCTGCGGAGCCCTGTGTGTTGGTGCCTGATGCCAAAGGGAGGGAGGGGAGGGAGAGGCACCAGACGTGGCGAACATTAGTGCAGTGGTGTGAGCCCGATATGAAACAGAGATTAAAAGTTCTTCATCATGCAGATCCGTTACAACCGCACCCTCATGCGATAAGGGAAATAGGCCGATGGACTTTTTTTGGTGCCGCCATAGATTCGCGCTGCTTTTCGGTCGCGAAGGATCAGACAACCACAAGATGATCAAGCGCGGCAATCCCATCCACATCGAGGATCACATGACCAAAAAACTTCACTACCCCGATCTGCAAGTTTGCGTACTGGCCGCCGGCCGGGGGAAGCGCATGCGCTCCAATCTCCCCAAAGTGCTGCATAAGGTGCTCGGTCGCCCGATGATCGACTATATTTTGCAGACAGTAGAGTCATTGACACCCAAAGCAATCGCCGTGGTTACCGGCCACGCCTCCGAGCAGGTGCGTGCCCATGTCGGCCAGCCGGCCAATCTGGAGTGGGTGATTCAGGACAAGCAACTCGGTACCGGCCACGCCGTGAAGCAGTGCGAAGAGGTGATTCGAGATGTACGTGATGTATTGATTGTCTGTGGCGATACGCCGCTGCTGCGCACCGAAACGCTGGCGACGCTGGTCGATGAGCATCGCCAGCGTCAATCCGATGTCACCGTGCTCACCGCAGAACCGGCCAACCCCTTCGGCTATGGCCGTATCGTGCGTGATGCGGATGGACGGGTGACCAGCATTGTCGAAGAGAAGGATGCCGACGAAGCGCAGCGCGCCATCCACGAAGTCAGCTCCGGCATCTACTGTGTCCGCTTCGAGGTGCTCTTTGAGCTGCTGCACGCCATCGGCAACCGCAATGCACAGGGCGAATATTATCTACCGGACATCGTACCGCTGGCGCTCACTGCCGGCCAATCGGTTGAGGCGGTGTTGATGGACGATGCCGACGAGATGCTCGGCGTGAACGACCGCGTGCATTTGGCGCATGTCGAAGATGTGATGCAGCGGCAAATCATCGAAGAGTGGCAGCGGCGCGGCGTCACCATCGAGAAGCCGGACACGGTGCGCATCGAAGCGAGCGTGAAGATCGGCATGGACACCGTCATTCAGGCCGGCTGTTATCTGCTCGGCGCCACCCAAGTGGGCGATGAGTGCCGCATCGGACCGAACGCCGTGCTGATCGATGCCTGGGTCGATGATCGCGTCAACATCTTCGCCTTCAGCCACATCCATAGCGCTGCTGTCGGTGCGGACGCGCTGGTTGGCCCCTACGCCCGTCTGCGGCCGGAGGCGCGCCTCGATGAGCAGGTGCATATCGGCAACTTTGTCGAGGTGAAAAAGGCGGTAATCGGCGAAGGGAGCAAGGTCAACCACCTCTCCTACATCGGCGATGCCACCATCGGTCGGGATTGTAACGTCGGCGCCGGCACCATCACCTGCAACTACGACGGCGCCAACAAGTTCCTCACCGAAATTGGCGATGATGTCTTCATCGGCTCCGACACGCAGCTGGTCGCGCCGGTGCGTGTCGGTGACGGCGCAACGATTGGCGCCGGCAGCACCATCACTCGCGATGTGCCAGCGGACGGACTGACCCTGAGCGAACGCAACCCGCAGCGCCATGTCGAAGGATGGCAGCGACCGAAGAAGGATCGCCGCTAAATGTGCGGCATTATCGGTGCGCTGGCGGATCGCGATGTCCAGCGCAACCTGCTCTCAGCCCTGCAGCAGATGGAGTATCGCGGCTACGACAGTGCCGGTATATGCCAGCTCGGCAACGACGGTCTGCAAGCGGTCAAAGCAGCCGGCAAACTGGCTAATCTACGGGACAAACTGCAGCGGAGCAGTTGCTGCGGCCATGTCGGCATCGGCCACACCCGCTGGGCGACCCACGGCGAACCGAACGAGATTAATGCCCACCCTCATCTGGCCGCCGGTTGCGCCATTGTTCATAACGGCATTATCGAGAACCACGCCGAACTGCGCGCGCGCCTCACCGTCGCCGGCCACAACTTCCACTCCCAAACCGATACCGAGGTGATCCCCAACCTGCTGGCTGAACTGATAACCAGCAGCGACGACCTCGCTGCCGCATGGCATCACATGCTGCAGTCACTGGAGGGTGCCTATGCATTGGCGGGGTTGATCGAAGCCTGCCCGGCACGCCTCTGGTTCGCCCGCAAGGGCAGTCCGCTGCTCTTAGGGCGCAATCGTGATGGCGCCGCATTTGTCGCCTCCGATGCACTGGCGCTGGCCGGTTTGGCCGATGAGATCATGTATCTGCGCGAAGGCGAATGGGGCTACGTCGAAGCGGGTAGCTGGCAGATCTTTGACGCCGATGGTCAGCCCATCTCGGCAAGCTGGGAGATCATGCCACCCGCCACCGCCAACAGCGGCAAAGATGGCTTCCGCCACTATATGGAGAAGGAGATCTACGAGCAGCCGGCGGTACTGCAACGCATCCTCGACGCCTACCTCGACGTCGACACCATCCACCTCCCCGATGCCCCCTGGCTGCTCAACGAACCCCTGCCGCAACGCATCGTCATCATCGCCTGCGGCACCTCCTATCACGCCGCCCTTACCGCCCGCTACTGGCTGGAGCGCTACCTCAAAGTCTCCGTCGAAGTCGATGTCGCCAGCGAGTACCGCTACCGCAACCCCGTGATCGGCGAGCAGACGCTGCTGATCACCCTCTCCCAGTCGGGCGAAACCGCCGACACGCTGGAGGCGCTGCGCCTATTCAAACGCACCACGCCACACAATCGGGCGCTCACCATCTGCAACGTCGCCAGCTCATCGCTGGCGCGCGAGTCCGACGGCCTCATCGAACTGCACGCCGGCCCCGAGATCGGCGTCGCTTCGACCAAAGCCTATCTGGCGCAGCTGGCTGTATTGTCACTCGTCTCGATTGCACTGGCACACCGTGCCGGCGCTATGGATACGCCGACCATGCAGCAGCATCTGGCGCAGCATCGCCGTACTATCGATCAGATCAGCGAACTCTTGGCATCAGCGGCACAGGTCAATAGCGCCATCCCACTGTTCAGCCACGTCCACGGCGCCCTATTCCTCGGCCGCGGTCCCTGCTATCCACTGGCACTGGAGGGGGCGCTCAAACTCAAGGAGATCTCCTACCTGCACGCCGAGGGTTACGCCGCTGGCGAGATGAAGCATGGGCCGATTGCCTTGATCGACAGCAACCTACCGGTCATCGTCATCGCCCCGCAGCAATATCACCTCGATAAAGTGCTCTCCAACCTCAGAGAGGTACAAGCACGTGGCGCGAAGGTGATTCTCTTGACTGACCTGCGTCAGTCTGACTGGCCCGACGATGTCTGCCGCATCTTCGCCATCCCCGAAGGCGATTACTTCACCACCCCGCTACTGGCCGCCATCCCACTACAACTGCTGGCCTATGAGGTTGCCCTCTCCAAAGGCACGGATGTCGATCAGCCGCGCAATCTGGCCAAATCGGTTACGGTTGAATAGCGACTCAGATCGCGTTGCGAACGCCCAACGATTGAGTAACAAGATAGTGGGGCTACCATTTTGTTACTCAAGAGATAGTTACACAATCACGAAAGCCCCGACAGCCACGGCAACAGTGACACCACATGGCGGCACGACAGCTACGGTTACACTGACCATCGATAAAATTGCAACCGGCACTGGTGTCATCACCGAAGTCGGCGAGGCATTCCTAACGCTATAAAAGGCATCGATTCAGGAGGGTCGCACCCCTCCTGGCAGCCTTACAAAGGCTGGGTTTCCACTACTTCGTCAACGCAATAAACAGCTCCGGCAGCCGCTCTGGTAGGCGTTCGACGTGGTCGATCACGGTGTATTGTTGGCCGAAAATATCGGCGACGTATTCATCGGCTTGCGAATCGAGATTGATGCAGTAGGTGTAGATGCCGTCGCGATCAAGCTCCTGCACCGCTTTGTGCGCATCATGGATCAGGTGTGCCTCATCCTTCACATCGACATCGTGCGGCCGGCCATCGGTGAGTACCAGCAACAGCTTCTTTTCCGCCGTCTGCCCCCGCAGGCCAAAGCCGGCATGGCGCAGCGCCGCCCCCATGCGCGTGGAGTAGGCGCCATCCATGGCCGCCAAGCGCCCTTTCACCGTCTCGCCCCACGGCTCTGAAAACCCTTTGAAATGGTAGTAACGCACCTCATGGCGCGTATTGGAGTGGAAGCCGCCGATCGCCAGCGGATCGCCCGCCTGCTCCACCGCCCAACCCAGCAGCGCCACCGCCTCCTGCGACAGTTCGAGAATCGTCTGACTACACCCCTCCGGCCGATCGTTCAGCGACACCGACAGGTCGAGCAGCAGCGAGACCGCAATCGAGCGGCCATCGGTGCGATGACTCATGTTGATGCGCGGATCAGGCTGGGCACCCGATTTGAAATCGATCAGCGAACGAATCGCCACATCGAGATCCAGCTCTGTCCCCTCCTCCTGATAACGAATCCGCACCTTATTCTGCGGCTTGAGCAGATCGATCAGATGCTGCAACCGCTTCACCAGCGGCGCGTGCTTCTCAAGCACCGCATCAATCTTCACCGCCGATTCCGCCGGATGCAACCGCTCATA
>JALUXN010000265.1 GCA_027018975.1 Mariprofundaceae bacterium
TGCGCTCGAGGACATGCGCCAGCGGCAGGAATGAGAGCATGCAGTTGCCGGCCTTGAGCATCTGAATATCGATAAAATCGGGCACAGCCTCCAGATTGGCGAGGATGTTGCCGTGGGTGAGCATCACTCCTTTGGGGTTGGCGGTGGTGCCGGAGGTATAGACCAGCGTGGCCAGTGTGTCGCGATCGATCTTGTCGAGCCGTTTCTGCAGTTGGGCGAGATCAGGCTCCAATGATTCGAGTTCGGAGAAGGGGCGAGCTATCTGGCGCGGTTGATCGAGATCAAGGGCGTAGATCTGTTTGAGGTGGCGCGCTTCGCATTGGGCGGTGAGCAGCTCGCGCAGTAGTTTGCCCTCGGATGTGATGGCCGCGACTGCGCCGCAATCGTTGAGTACATAGCCGATATCCTGCGGGCGGTAGCTGCAGTAGAGCGGTACGGTCACTGCACCGATGGAGAGAATGGCGAAATCGGCGACAGCCCATTCGGGGCGGTTCTCCATCAGGATGGCGATCCGCTCGCCGGGCTTGATGCCGGCCTTTAGCAGGCCGGTGGCGACATGGCGGATGCGGGTGAGCAGTTCGGCGTAGGTGATCGAGAGGTAGTGGCCATGTTGACGATGCCACTGAGCCGGCTCCAGCGGTGACTGCTCGACGCTGCGGATCAGCGTCTCCGGCAGATGTTTGGCCTGCGCGATGATGGTTGCATCTGCAGCGTGCGTAGATGTTTGGTTTGTCGTTGCTTGTACAGCTGACAGCGCGTTCTCCGGCATTTCTCCTCCACCCGATCTGGGTGGCAGCATAGCCGCTTTTTGTCGATGCGCAATCGATGACGATGGTGAGCGGTGCGATTCTCTGCTTCACACGCTTACCATTTCTCTTCATGATGCGGAGCCTATTTTTTTGTGAGGTGGCTTGTGATGATGCGAAAGTGGTGTGTGGTGGCGCTGTTGGCGATTTCGTCGATGCTGTTTGCGACGCTCGGTGAGGCGGCCGGCCCATTAGCCGATGCGGCGGTGGCCAAGCGGATTCAGGCGGCGATCCCTTCGTTGCCGATCACGGCTGTGCGGCAGGCACCGATTGCAGGGTTGTATGAGTTGCAGGTGGGGCGCAATATCTTTTATAGTGATGCGGATGGCAGCCACTTGATCTCCGGCGGGCAGATTTTCGATACGGCAACCAAACACAATCTTACCCGCGACCGTTTGGAGGAGATCAATCGTATGGATTGGAGCACGCTGCCGCTCGATAAAGCGGTGGTCTCCGGCGATCCTAAGGGCAAGCTGAAGCTGGCCATCTTTACCGATCCGGAATGCCCCTACTGCCGTAAATTCGAGCACGAGCTGGCCAGCGTGAAGGGGGTGAAAGTTTACAGCTTCCTCTTTCCGCTGAGCTTCCACAAACACGCCAAACGCTGGGCTACTGCGATCTGGTGCAGCAAGGATCAGCACAAAACGATGACCGACATTATGTTGCACGATGCCAATCCGGCGGCCGGCAAGTGTGCAACGCCGCTGGATGATATCGCCAAGCTGGCCAAGCAGCTGCATATCACCGGCACGCCGACACTGATCTCCGGCGATGGACGGATCGCCTCGGGCGGCAAGAGTGCGGCCGATCTGATGCGTTGGCTGGAGCGGCGCTGATGCGCAGTGATCGCGCCTTTGATGCGCTGCGCCCTGTTTCGATCGACACTCAGTTCAACCGCTATGCCGAAGGGGCGGCGTTGATCTCCTTCGGCCATACGCGCGTGCTCTGCACCGCCAGTGTGGAGGAGAAACAGCCGCCTTTTTTGCGCAACAGCGATCGAGGCTGGGTGACCGCCGAGTATGGCATGCTGCCGCGCGCCACCCATACACGCGGTGGGCGAGAGGCGGCACGCGGCAAACAGAGTGGCCGCACAGTGGAGATTCAGCGCTTGATCGGCCGTTCACTGCGCGCGGTGGTGGATCTCGATCTGCTCGGCCCGCGCACCATCAGCCTCGATTGTGATGTCCTGCAGGCCGATGGCGGTACCCGTACCGCAGCCATCACCGGCTCGTGGGTGGCGCTGCGACGGGCGGTGGATCGGTTGCTGGCAGAGGGTAAGCTGGCTGATGACCCGATCCACGGTCAGCTGGCGGCGATCAGTTGCGGCTTTGTCGAAGGAGAGGCGCTGCTCGATCTGCAGTATTCAGAGGATTCCAACGCCGAGATGGATGCCAATTTCATCATGACACCGGCCGGTGATGTGATCGAATTGCAGGCGACAGCTGAAGCCGAGCCGGTTGGTTGGGATCAGTTCATGCAGTTGAAGCGTCTGGCGGATAAGGGTATTGCTGAACTGACCGTCATGCAGCGCGATGCTGTCGCGCAGGGACGGGGGAGAGAGTCGTCACATACAGGAGTTGAAGATGCAGAATAAAGATGAAGAGAGCAACGCGCAACGGCCGATGACACCCACCCATACGGAGTGGGGGGAGATTCCCGAAGACCACTTCGGTTATGCCTCCGAGGAGGAGCGGCTGGAGAAGCGCGGATTGGAAGATTGGGAGTTGGTGGAGAAGATCCCAGAATCGCAGAAACGGGTGCCGAAATGGTTTTATGGCATCATTCTCGGGGTGTTGATTGTCGCCTTCGGTCTATCGCTGCCCTTCTGGGGTGATCGCCCGGATCATCCGCGGCCGTGGTTTACCATGGGGCATCTCTATGCGGTGATCTATCTGCTGGTCGCCGGTAGTCTGGTCTATTTCATGAGTAATCTGTACGGCTCCGAACATGGCGGGCGGCTCGATTCCGATCATACGGATGATGATATCGATATGCCCGGCTTCGGTGGTGATAGCGCCAATAAAAAAGAGGATCACGGCAAGCCATGAGGTGGTTGTTGCTCTGTAGTCTGCTGCTGGGCTTGGCCGCGTGCGATGCGCCGGCCGGTCATTCGACCCAATATCCGGCCATGGATTCGGAGGCGTTCAATCGCTTTGCCTTGCAGTGCTCCCAGTGCCACGCGCCGCCGCGACCATCGACGCACAGCAAACAGATGTGGCCGCATGTGGTGGCACGTATGCAGCAGCATCGCGTGGAGCGGCGTCTGGCGCCGATGAGTGCGCAGCAGCAGCAGGATGTGCTGGCCTATCTACAGCAGTATGCGCCGGATCAGGAGCCGCATTGATGCAGGCTGGTCGCATGAACATCGTTCGCATACTGTTGAAAAACACGATCACGTCATCCCCGAATGCTTCTATCGGGGATCCATTGCTGTGTGGATTCCCGACACAACCCTCGGGAATGACCGTTTTTTTGATGCGATTGCCTGATGCATTGATGCGCCGATGGTTGCTTGTTGTTGCCGCACTACTGCTATTGGCCGGCTGCTCCGAGGCACCGGTCTGGCAGGCGCCGGCGCAGCGGTGGCAGGATCTGACCATTCATGTCGAGACGCGGCCGGAGGTGATTGTGCCGGGGATGAATGAGTTTCTGTTGATCGCCAATCATCAGCAGCGCGGCTTTATCAACGACCTGCTGGTCGAGGTGCGCACGCCGCATTCGCATTGGCAGCAGGCGATCCCCGATGGTGCACTGGGTGTTTTTCGCCGCGCGTTGCCGGTGGATGCGGAGGATATTCGTCACGGGCGGCTCTATGTGCGATTGACCCGCAATGGCAAGCATGGGGAGTTGTCGTTTCCGCTATCCAAAGCGGCAGAGTAGTGCGCGGTTGGTTGTTGTTGGTGCTGCTGGTGGGCAGCAGCAGCGTGGCGCTGGCAGCGGATGCGGCGCGGGGCGGCGTGGTGGCCAGTGTGCGCTGCAAGCAGTGTCACCATCTCGATTCGCATGCACGCAGTATCGGCCCGGGCTTGCTCGGTCTGTATGGCCGCGCACCGACGATTACCGGTGTGCCGTTTGATATCTGGGATGCGGTGTCGCTTGATCTGTGGCTGACCGATCCGCGCGCAGTCAAGCCCAATACGCGCATGGCGATTCCACCCATCAATGCGCGTGATCGCGCGGATATTATCGCTTGGTTCGAGCAGCAGCGCAGTCGATAAGCAAGAGGGGGAATGATGGTACAAACAGAAAAGCTGGCTGATCATGTGACCGATGCCTTGGTGGCGCTGGTGGGCGCGCTGGAGGCGCGCGATAGCTACAGCAAGGATCAGTCGATGCGCGTGGCGCGCTTTGTGGAGCGGTTGATGAATCGCTTTAAGATCGACCCGGTGAAGCGTCAGGCGATCTATCAGGCGACGCTGCTGCATGATATCGGCATGGTCAGTGTGCCAGATAAGATTTTGTTGAAGCAGAATGCCCTGAACAAAGAGGAGCTGGCGGTGATTCGTGCCGTGCCGCAGGTGGCGGCGCGGATTCTCGAACCGATTGCATCGCTGGCTGATGAGCGTGAGATGATCCTGCATCAGAGCGAGCGTTGGGATGGGAGCGGCTATCCGGATGGTTTGCGCGGGGCGGAGATTCCAATCGGCTCGCGCTTTATCGCCGTGGCCAAGGCGGTGGAGGCGATGACCCATCACCGTGCCTATCGTCGCGCGCGGCCGCTCTCTTTTTGCATGGAGCAGCTGCGCGATAATGCCGGTACGCAGTTTGACCCCAAAATCGCCGAGGTGGCGGCAGCGCTGCTCTTTGAGCGGGACAAGGGTGATGATGGGTAACAGTGATCGCCGGCTGCTGATCGCCATGCTGGTGGCGATTGTGGCGGGCGGTTGCGCTGGCTTTTTCTGGGGTGCGGCGATGCAGTCGGTGGCTTGGATCGGTCAACTCTTCCTGACGGCGCTGAAGATGATGATTGTACCGTTGGTGGTGGCCAGCATTATCACCGGCGTGGCCGGACTTGGCGATGTGCGCAAGCTGGGGCGGATGGGGCTGTTGTCGGTCGGCTATTACGCCTGTACGACGCTGATTGCTGTCGCGATCGGTCTGTTGATGGCCAATCTCTGGCAGCCCGGTGTGGGCGTGGATTTGGCGAGTGCTGCGGCTGTACCAAGCCCCAAGGCGGGCGATGTCGGCATGGCCGATCTGATTCTTTCGCTGGTTCATCCAAATATTGTAGCGGCCGCGGCGCAGATGAAGCTGTTGCCGTTGATTCTCTTCTGCATCCTGTTGGCGGCGGCGTTGACCACGATCGGCGACAAGGGCGCGGTGGTGATCGCGTTTTTTGATGGCTTGAACGATGCGATGATGCGTTTGGTCGGCTGGTTGATGCTGTTTGCGCCGATCGGTGTTTTTGCGCTGATCGCCGCCAAGCTGGGCGCAGCCGGTGGTGGCGATGCCTTTGTGGCGCAGCTGGCTGCTCTGGCGCGCTATGCGTTGGCGGTGATCAGCGGGCTGCTGACACACGCTGCGCTGCTGTCGCTGCTGCTGTTGCTGTTGGCGCGGCGATCTGTGTTGGGGTATCTGAAAAATCTCGGCACGGCGTTGATGACAGCATTCTCGACCGCTTCATCGAGCGCTACGCTGCCGCTGACCATGGAGGGTGTACAGGCAGCCGGCGTGAGTGAGCGGGCGCGCCGTTTTGTGTTGCCGCTCGGGGCGACGGTTAACATGGATGGTACGGCGCTCTATGAGGCGGTGGCGGTGCTCTTTATCGCGCAGGCCTATGGTATAGAGCTCGGGCTGGGGCAGCAGATGCTGGTGCTGGTGACAGCAACCATGGCGGCGATCGGGGCGGCGGGAATTCCGGAAGCGGGGCTGGTGACGATGGTGATGGTGTTGAATGCCGTCGGACTGCCACTGGATGGAATCGGCCTGATTCTGGCGATTGACTGGTTTCTTGATCGTTGCCGCACGACCATCAATGTCTTCGGCGATTCAGTCGGCGCGGCGATTGTCGGTCGCTGGACGGGCGGATAGCCGTCTAACGGCTGTTGCATCACGTCAATTCCGCTAGGTTGCGCGCATGCCGTTGATGACCTTGAACCACCTCGACAAAGCCTTCGGTTCGCAGGTGTTGCTCGATGATGTCTCGTTGACCATCGGACGCAGTGTGCGCATTGGGCTGATTGGGCGCAATGGCGAGGGGAAATCGACGCTGTTGAAGATGATGGCCGGCTTGATTGAGGCCGATGCCGGCGAGATCACGCTGCGCAGCGGCGCGCGTGTCGCCTATCTGCCGCAGGATCCGCACTTTGATGCGGGTCAAACGGTGTTTCATGTCGTGGCCGAGGGGTTGGGCGATGTGGCGGCGGCGCTGGAGGCGTATCAGGTGGCGCTGCATGCACTCTCTGAATCGAGTACGCCGGCGGCGCTGAAGCGGCTGGAGCAGTTGCAGGCGGCACTGGAGCATCGCGGCGCGTGGCAGCTGCATCCGCGTATTGAGACGGCGATCTCCAAATTGGGGCTCGATGCCCATCGTGATGTCGGCGAGCTCTCCGGCGGCTGGCTGCGGCGCGTGGCGCTGGCACGGGCAGTGGTTAGCGAGCCGGATCTGCTGCTGCTCGATGAGCCGACCAACCATCTCGATGTCGCCTCGATTGAGTGGCTGGAGGATTTTGTCGCCGCCTTTGCCGGTTCGGTGCTCTTTATTACCCATGATCGCTATTTTCTCGATGCGGTGGCTGAGGAGATTATCGAACTGGATCGCGGCAAGTTGCGCCATTTCCCTTACTCATACGCCGAATATCTGGAGAAGAAGGCGGAGATGCTGGCGGTTGAGGAGCGGCAATATCGTAAGTTTGATCGCCTGCTGGCCGGCGAGGAGCGCTGGATTCGCCAAGGCATTCCGGCGCGGCGCACGCGCAATGAGGGGCGGGTGCGCGGGCTGGAGGCGCTGCGCAAACAGCGGGCGGCGCGGCGGCTGCGCAGTGGTGATGTGGAGCTGCGCGTCTCCAGCGGCGTGAAGCCGGGCAAGATGTTGATCGAGGCGGTAGAGCTGTCGCACCGCTTTGGCGAGACAATCATCTGCCGCGATTTCAGTTACAAAATCATGGCCGGCGAGCGGCTGGGACTGGTTGGTGCGAACGGCATCGGTAAGACGACGCTGCTCAATATTCTGCTCGGCAAACTGCAGGCCGACTGCGGACGGGTACGCCACGGGGTGCGGCTGGCGCCCGCCTTCTTGACGCAGATGCGTGAACTCGATGCTTCGCTGAAACTGAAAGAGGTGCTGCTGCCGCAGGGTGGCAATTATGTTCATATCGGCGGTCACGAGCCGCGCCATATTGTCAGCTATATGCAGGATTTTCTCTTTGATAAGGAGCGGCTGAATAGCCGTGTGGCGGCGCTCTCCGGTGGTGAGCGGGGGCGTTTGATGCTGGCGCGGCTGCTGCTGGAGCCGGCCAATCTGCTGGTGCTCGATGAGCCGACCAATGATCTGGATATTGGCACGTTGACGGTGCTCGAGCAGGCGTTGGCGCGTTATGACGGTACGGTGATTCTGGTCTCGCATGATCGTGCCTTCATGGATCGCGTCGCCTCGCGCCTGCTCGCCTTTGAGGGTGACGGGGTGATTACGCCGATCGAGGGGGGGTATTCGGATTATCTTGCCTGGAAACAGCGCCGTGAGGCGGAGGCGCGGGCGGTGGCACAAGCGGAGGCTGCGAAGCAGCCAGTACCCAAGGCTGCACCAGCGCCAGCGAAGAAGCAGACCAAGCTGAGCTACAAAGAGCAGCAGGAGCTGGGGACATTGCCGCACACCATCGAGCAGTTGGAGCAGGAGCAGCGCGAGATTGAGGCGCGGTTTTGCGAGGCGGACTATTTTGTGCGCGATGCCGAGGGTTTTCAGCGCGATCAGCAGCGGCTGCAGGCGATTGAGGCGGCGCTGGAGGCGGCCTATGAACGCTGGGAGGCGTTGGAAGCGAAGCAGGAGGAGTTGCAGGGGTGAGGGGTGAGGAGGTAAGGCGTCAGGGGGGTAAGGCGTTAGGCGTGAGGAGGGTCAGGCGTGAGGGGTAGATGCGCATAGGCATGCTGTTGTCGGCGTTGCGGCCGTTATGGGAGGCGGCGCGGGATCTGGCGCCGATTGTGTTGGTGATTCTCTTTTTTCAGCTGGTGGTGTTGCAGCAGCCGATTCCGCATTTGGCCGATCTGCTGACTGGCCTGCTGCTGGTGCTCATCGGCTTGGCCTGTTTGTGCGCGGGCTGGAGATCGGGCTGTTTCCGCTCGGTGAGTCGATGGCGCATGCCTTTGCCAACAAGGGCAATCTCTTCTGGCTGCTGCTCTTCGCCT
>JALUXN010000266.1 GCA_027018975.1 Mariprofundaceae bacterium
CGGCATTCCCTACGCCACGCCCGAAGCTCTCGCCGGCGACGATGCCGCCACCAACGCAGCGATCCTGCGCCACATCTTCGCCGGCCAGCAGGGCGCCGGCCGCGACATCGTCCTACTCAACGCCGCCGCCGCCCTCTGGGTCGCCGGCCACGCCGCCAGCATCGACGAAGGCATCGCCCGCGCCGCCCAAGCCATCGACAGCGGCAAGGTGCAACAGACCCTCGATGCGTTGGTAGCCTTTACGCAGAAAAGCTGATGGCGGCGGAGCGGCTCAATCAGGTCAGTCAGGTTATTCTCGACGCCGCGTTTCGCGTCCATACAGCGCTCGGCTCCGGCCTACTGGAATCTGCTTACGAGCACTGCCTCTGGTACGAACTGAATAAACAGTCGGTGCGCGTGGATCGCCAACTGCTGCTGCCGATTCATTACGATGGATTAAAAATTGACGCGGGATACCGGCTGGATCTGCTGGTCGAGCAGTGCGTGATCATCGAAATTAAAGCAGTAGAACGTCTGCTGCCAATCCATGAAGCGCAACTGCTCACCTACCTGAAACTGGCCGAGAAACCGCTTGGCCTGTTGATCAATTTCAACGTGCGTTCATTGAAAAACGGCATCAAGCGCATGATCCGCGACTAATTTGCAAATCGATCACACAGTAACAATGCGCATGAATCGTCCTGCCGCTGGATTTTGTTTGAACCACAGAGTACGCAGAGTTTCACAGAGTAAAGCAAGAACTCATTCAGTCACTACTCTGTGTCACTCTGTGTACTCTGTGGTGGACAATTCTTCTTTGGTGTTTGGCAATCACGCGGGATGTGTTGCTCTGTGGTTGGGGTCGTTTGTGGGTGCTTTGGGGTTGAACCACAGAGTACGCAGAGCTTCACAGAGTAAAGCAAGAACTCATGCAGTCACTACTCTGTATCACTCTGTGTACTCTGTGGTGGATGATTTTTCTTTGGTGCTTGGCAATCGCGCAGGATGTGTGCTGATCTGTGGTTGAGATCGTCTGTTGGTGTGTTGGGTTTGAACCACGGAGTACACGGAGTTTCACAGAGTAAACCAAGAGCTTATTCAGTCATTACTCTGTGTACTCTGTGGTGAGCATAAAATTCAGTTTTTTAGGAGCAACAACATGAGTTCAATATTGCGGGAGATTGCGGATTATAAGCGGGGCTGGGTGGCGGAGTGTCGGCGGCGTTGTGGGGAGAGTGTGTTGTTGGCGCAGGCTGGCGAGCGGACGGCGCTGGATTTTGCCGGGGCGTTGCAGGCGCAGGTGGCGGCGCGGCGGTCGGCGGTGATTGCGGAGGTGAAGAAGGCGAGCCCATCGAAAGGGATTATTCGTGCCGATTTTGATCCGGTGAATATCGCCAGTGCCTATGCGCGTGGCGGGGCGACCTGCTTGTCGGTGTTGACCGATGTGCGCTATTTTCAGGGCTCTGATGATTACCTGCGCGATATTCGCGCTGCTGTACCACTGCCGATTCTACGTAAAGATTTCATGCTCGACCCCTATCAGGTGATTGAGGCCAAGGCGATGGGTGCGGATGCGATTCTGCTGATTATGGCAATGATCGATGACGGGTTGATTGCCGAACTGGCGGCCTGTGCGCGTGAGCTGGGGCTCTCTATTCTGCCGGAGGTGCATGATGCGCACGAGCTTGAGCGGGCGATGCGGCTCGATACCCGCCTGATCGGCATCAACAATCGCAATCTGCACACCTTCGATATCTCACTGCAGACGACAATTGACCTGCTCGCCGAGTTGGATGATAGCAAGACGGTGATCACCGAGTCCGGCATCTTCACTCGCGATGACATCGCCACGATGAATGAGTATGGTGTCTATGCGTTTCTGATTGGCGAATCGCTGATGCGTCAGGATGATCCGGGTGTGGCGCTGGCGCAGCTATTGTCTGCCGATCGCAGCGCTTAAAGATCTTCATCTTGCACTGTGCCGGGCGCCATCAGCTGCAGGTATTCAGTCAGTAGCTGGTCGCGCTGCGCGGGGGTGATGACGCCCATCTCGACAAGAATCTCTCCCAGCTTGGGCTGCTGTTTGCGCTGCATGTCGAGCAGCAGTTGTTTGTTTTTCTGGCTCAACACGCCGGACTTGACGGCCAGCCGACCGAAAAAATCATTGTGATCCGCTTGTAGCGCCAGTGTATGCATCACCTCCTGCAGGGTCAGTAGGCGGGAGCGGATGGCCAGCTTGCCGATCGATGGTCGCCCCTGTTGCTGGATGGTGAGCGCCTGCTTGATGACCGCTGGATCGAAATCGTGCAGGTTGATGAGAAACAGGCCGAAGAGATGAGTCTCCTGAGGCATCGCTTATTCGGAGGGGAGTTTGCGTTTGGCTTCGGCCTCGGCGGCTTTGAGATAGGGGAGCAGGAAGATGCTTTGGCCAATAATGAAGAGAAATGTCAGCCCCATGATGCCGAAGAGCTTGAAGTTGACCCAGGTGTCGGTGTCAAACGAGAAGGCGATGTAGAGATTGAGTAGCCCGAGCAGGGTGAAAAAGATCGCCCATGCGAAATTGAGTTTGCGCCAAGCGGTGGCCGGCAGGGTGAGGTTGCTGCTCATCATGCGCTCGATGATGTTTTTGTCGCCGACAAATTGGGAGCCGATCAGCAGGATGGCGAAGAGCCAGTTGATGGCGGTGGGTTTCCACTTGATGAAAGTTTCATCCTGCAGATAGAGGGTGAGGCCGCCGAAGATCAGGACGAGTGTCAGCGTGATCAGGTGTGCCTTCTCGAAACGCCCCTTGATCCAGCGATGGGCGAGTGTCTGCGCGGCGCAGGCGGCGATGAGGAGTGCCGTGGCCGCGTAGATGTCCACCATCTTATAGGTTACAAAAAAGAGGAGTACCGGGAGGAAGTCGAAGAACATTTTCATGGCCGCTATGCGACCATAGTGCGGGTGAAATGCCAAGGTAACGATTCAGCGCATCCCGCGTAGGCGGTCAGATGCTGCAAGCGTCAGATGAATTGTGCGTCATTCCCGTGCAGGCGGGAATCTATGGGTGCAAGGCTTCGGAAATAATGAATGGTGTGGAATGTGTAAATGGCAGGCAGGGAAGTTTTTACCACGGAGTACACAGAGTTTCACAGAGTAAACCAAGATCTTATGTTACTCAATCGTTGGGTGTTTGCAACGCGACCTGAGTCGCTATTCAGTGACTACTCTGTGTCACTCTGTGTACTCCGTGGTTCCATCCCAACACACGATGCAATATTGAAAACACATCCCGTTGGCTTATTGAGGTGAGCTGACCTGGTGCGTGGATGGATTCCCGCCTGCGCGGGATGACGTTCTTTTATGCGATGGACTTACTGGTTTTTGTCTGTGGTTGTGTACATTTTCTGCGCACTGTGAAGAGTTGTCCAAACTAACAGATTTATGGAAACAGAATGGGGATTGGATGCTATGAGTGTTGAACTACTGGTGAATGTGGCACCGTTTGAGACGCGTATCGCGCGCATTGAGAACGGGCAGGCGGAGGAGCTCTATATTGAGCGGGATCGCGGCTTGAAAGGGAATATCTATAAGGGGCGGGTGCAGCGGGTGCTGCCCGGAATTCAGGCTGCATTTGTGAATATCGGCCTAGAGAAGGCGGGTTTTCTCTACGCCGGCGATGTGGCGACGGCCAAGCATAACGATGATCCGCCCATGCCGGAGACCATTGAGCATGATGAGGAGCATGAGGAGGAGGCGAAGAAGTCGCAACAACAGCAGCCGCAGCGACGTAATGTGCCGCCGATTGCCAATCTGCTGACAGAGCAGCAGGAGTTGATGGTGCAGGTCTCGCGTGAACCGATCGCCTCCAAGGGGCCGCGCCTGACCAGTCAGATCGGTTTGCCGGGGCGCTATCTGGTCTATATGCCTTATCTTGATCATATCGGCATTGCCCGGCGTCTGGAGGGGAATCAGGAGCGGGAGCGGCTGCTGAAGATCTGTCAGGCGATGCAGCCCAAGCAGGGGGGCATTATTATTCGCACCGTTGCTGAGGGGAAGGAGGAGCCGGAGCTGCGTCAGGATCTCGATTTCCTGCTGCGCCTGTGGGCGGATATTGAGAAGCGCAGCAAAAATTCCGGACCCGGTTCGTTGATCCATAAAGAGCTGAATCTCTATCTGCGCGTGATGCGCGATTATGTCGATGCGGAGGTGGAGAAGATCCATATCGACTCTCGCGAAGCGTATGACGCGATGAAGAAGTTCGCCCGCCGCTTTATGCCGGAGGTGGCCAAACGGCTCTACTACTACCCCGGCGATCGGCCGATATTCGATGTCTATGGTGTCGAGGAGAAGATCGAGCTGGCGCTGCAGCGGCGTGTGCCGTTGAAGTCGGGCGGTCATATTGTCATTGATCAGACCGAAGCATTGATCGCCATTGATGTGAACTCCGGCTCCTTTGTTGGCTCGCGTAACATGGAGGAGACGGGGTTCAAGACCAATCTCGAAGCGGTGCATGAGATCGTCCACCAACTGCGCCTGCGCAATCTCGGCGGCATTATTGTGGTCGATTTTATCGATATGCAGGAGGAGGAGAATAAGAAGAAGCTGATTGAGGTGCTGGAGGAGGCACTCAAGCGCGACAAGGCGAAGAGTCATATCGTGCAGTTCTCCGATCTGGGGCTGGTGGAGATGACGCGCAAGCGCACCCGCGAATCGCTGGGACGCATGTTGTTGAACGAGTGTAGTCATTGCCACGGAGTTGGTCTGAGCAAAAGTCCGATCACCATCTGCTACCAGCTCTTCCGCGAAGTGGTGGCCGAGGCGCGCGCCTACCCGTGCGACAAGCTTACCATTATCGCGCATCCCGAGATTATCGATCTGTTGCTGGGTGAGGAGAACGAGAATGTCCTGCAGCTGGAGCAGTTTCTGGACAAGGAGATCTCGCTGGAGAGTAACGAGGCGTTTGTGGCCGATCATTATGAGGTGGTGTTGAAGTAGGCGCGTTGGTTGCTGCGCCGCTTGCAATGTAGTTGGCAAGCAGAATAATGCAGCGCCATGTCTGATACTTCCACTCCCCAAACCACACCCCCTAAAAAATCGCAACCTCTGAAACCCGGCGAGAAGATTCTCTTTACTGTCGCCGGCGTGTTTGTCGTCTTTGCGGTGATCGCGTTTATTGTTATGCAGTTCATTATTGCCAAGTCGGATAAGCCGATCTTTGTGCAGAAGACACATGCTGAATTGACGGCCGAAGGGCAGCAGGGCTCGGTCTATTTCCGTAAACATGGCTGCACCACCTGCCACCGCGCGCTGCGCAACGGCACCAACATGGGTCGGACAGCCGATCTGGATGGTATCGGTTCGCGCCGCACGATGGCGTGGATCTACGCCTTCTTGACCGATCCGGTGACCAATTACGGGGCGCCGACCATGGACCATCGACCCGGCCAGCGTTCAGCAGCCTACGTGGCCAAGTTGCCGAAAAAGACGCTACACGCGATCGCCGTGTTCCTCTCCGAGCTGAAGTCGGATCAGGGTTCCTCATCGGCGGCGATCCCGCCCAAGGGTGATTCGCCGTTTATCGACAGCATGGCCAAGACGTGGGCACCGAAGAGTTGGCAGGAGAAGTATCCGGATGTGCGCGATGTGCAGAAGGGTGCGAAGGGTCAAGGAGCACAGAACAACGCAGCAGGAGGCGCCAAGTGAGTATGCAGCCGTGGGAAGAGGAAGAGTATGTTAAGTATACACTGTGGTTTATTTTCGCCTGTGTGATCTACTCCATCATTGGCTTTTCGTGGGGTGCGATGATGGGCGGTATTCAGGATTTCCGCCACTTTGTCGATCAGCGCATGTTCGGTAAGCTGATTGTGCGTGCGCACACTCATATCAATCTGCTCGGCTGGGTGGAGATGGCGATTTTTGCGGCGGTCTATTACGTTGTGCCGCGTCTGGTGCGGCGGCCGATCTATAGTTTGACATTGGTCAAGGTGCATTTCTGGACGCATAATCTGGGTCTGATCGGCATGGTGGTCTTTTTCACGACAGCGGGTGTGATCGGCGGCATTGCCAGCCAGAGCATGACGCCGGCGGATGTGGAGCTGCTGGTGCGGCCGTGGTTGGCGGTGATGGGGATCTTCGGATCGATCGTACTGCTGGCCAACTGCATTTGGGCGTACAACATCTTCCGCACCTGTGCTGGCTGGAGAAACAACAGGTGAGGCTGCTTGCGGCGCTACTGTTGGCGCTCGGCTTGACTGCGTGTGACACCGGCGTGGGTGGCGGCGGTGTCTTCTTGACCGGTAAACCGGCACCGGTACTGAAAACCAAGACGCTGAAGGATGTGGGCGGTGATATGTCCAAAATCACCAGCTACCGCTATCCCGATCCGCGTATGTATCAGCTCTCCTTCGATGATGCGCTCAAGCAGCATAAGCCGATTGTGCTGGAGTTTGCCACACCCGGCCACTGCACCCAGTGCGATCAGCAGCTGCAGCTGTTAAAAGAGATGATGAACCAGTATGAGGGGCGGGTGCTCTTCATGCATATGGATCAATACTACAATCCGGAGGCGTATGACGCCTTTCAGGTGCGGGGCGAGCCGTGGACGTTTCTGATTGATGCACACGGGGTGGTGAAGATGGTCTATCCCGGACGGATGCTCTATCAGGAGATCGCGCCGGCGCTGGTCGATCTGACCAGTAAGAAACCGGCAGCAGCGAGTGCTGCGGCACCGGTCAAACAGGGGAGCTAAATGGCGAGGAACTGGCGGGAAGTCTCATGTGAGCTGCATCCGGATAAGAACGGTGTTTGGTGGGATCTGCTGCTCTACGTGCCAACGGTCGGTGTGCTGCTGCTCTGGGGCTTGAAACTCTGGTATGGCGCGGGCGATCAGGTGACGGTGGGTTACGCGCTGATGTTTCTTGGCTTCTTCTTTCTGATGGTTGGCGGTGGGCGTGTGATGCGTCGTTTGCTGATTCATCCGCAGGCGCCGGTGGCGCTCGATATTGAGCCTGATGCGGTGCGGTTGCGATTACAGAACGGCACCACTACCGCGCTGCTCAAAGAGCTGCGTTTTTACCCCGATCATGCGGGTAAATCATTCGGTCTGACCGGGCTGAACCATGAAGGAAAAAAGTGCCAGTTTGTTTTTCATCGCCAGCAGTTTGATGACGATGATTACCAAGCGGTGGAGAAGGCGCTCTCCCGCTACAAGTAACTGCGCCACAAGAACACTCAATTGGCGTTGAATAGCACCACGCTGTTGCGCCCGCTCTCTTTGGCCTGATAGAGCGCCTGATCGGCCTGCACCAGTAGCATATCCTCACTCTCCATCTGCGCAGTGGCCTCGCCATGTGTGGTGGCGATGCCGATCGAGACGGTGCGTTGGATAATGGTGCCCTCGTAATCGACCTGCGTCGCCTCGATGGTGGTGCGCAGTCGCTCGGCGATTTTGATCGCCATGTCGCCATCGCTGTCGGGCATGATGATGGCAAACTCCTCACCGCCGTAACGGGCGACCAAGTCAGTTTCACGCACGCACGCCTGCGCCTGCTCGGCGATGGCGACCAGCACCGCATCACCGGCGGGGTGGCCGTAGTGATCGTTGACCGCCTTGAAATGGTCGGCATCGAGAATCATCAGTGAGAGGTGGAGGTTGGTGTGGCGCTTGGCGCGCATGAACTCGGTGTGCAGCCGTTCGTTGAAGTGGGCGCGGTTGTAGAGGCCGGTCAGGCCGTCGGTGGTGGCCAGTGCGGTGAGTTTCTCCTCCATCGCTTTGCGTTCGCTGATGTCGTGCAGCATGGCGATAAAGCGCCAGTGTGTGCCGCGCTGCTGGGCGGTGACGAAGAGCTCGACGGGGAACTGATGGCCATCCTTGTGGCGCGCGATCACCTCCCGTGGTGTGCCGACGACATGCGCCTCGCCGCTCTCGATATAGCGCTGGATGTAGTGGTCGTGCTGCGCATCGTCGGGCGGCGAGACGATGATGGATACATTCTGGCCGAGCGCCTCCGTCTCACGATAGCTGAACATCTT